>DAOVVI010000202.1 GCA_030637245.1 Cyclobacteriaceae bacterium | reverse complement strand
ACAGCAGATCTTGAGTTGGCTTATACATTGGCAGATGGATTGGAATACCTAAGGACAGGTATCCAGGCTGGAATTGACATAGACAAATTTGCGCCAAGGCTATCTTTCTTCTGGGCAATCGGAATGAATCATTTCATGGAAATTGCCAAAATGAGGGCAGGAAGACTGCTTTGGGCTAAAATCGTGAAACAGTTCAATCCCAAAAACCCAAAGTCAATGTCGCTTCGGACTCACAGCCAGACTTCGGGGTGGTCGTTGACCGAACAGGATCCATTTAATAATGTAACCAGAACTGCAATTGAAGCAATGGCAGCAGCGTTGGGGCATACTCAATCCTTGCATACCAATGCGCTTGATGAAGCCATAGCGCTTCCTACAGACTTCTCTGCGCGAATTGCAAGAAATACCCAGTTATACATCCAGGATGAAACAAATATCTGCAGGGCCGTAGATCCCTGGGCCGGTTCGTATTATGTGGAAAAATTAACCCATGAACTGGCGCACAAAGCATGGGCATTGATCGAAGAAGTTGAGGAACTTGGCGGTATGGCCAAAGCCATCGAAACCGGTCTCCCGAAAATGAGAATCGAAGAAGCTGCAGCTAGAAAGCAGGCCAGAATCGATTCCGGTAGAGATGTGATTGTTGGGGTAAATAAATATCAAACGGACGAGGAAACGGATATCGAATTACTTGAGGTGGATAACACTGCAGTAAGGCAAGCTCAGTTGGAACGGCTTGCCAAACTGAAAGCGGAAAGAAACAATGACGATGTGCTGGCCGCTCTTGAGGCCATCACCTTATGTGCAGGCGGCGGTGATGGAAATCTATTGGATTTAGCTGTGGACGCCGCCAGAAAGCGCGCCACATTGGGAGAAATATCTGACGCTATGGAAAAAGTATTTAGCCGCCATGTGGCAACCATACGATCTATTTCAGGTGTCTATTCCGCTGAGGCTTCTAATGATGAGAGCTTTGAAGAATCAAAATCCTTAGCTGATAAATTTGCCGAAGTTGAAGGAAGAAGACCCAGGATAATGGTTGCAAAAATGGGGCAGGATGGCCATGACAGAGGAGCGAAGGTCATTTCCACAAGTTTTGCCGATCTTGGCTTCGATGTTGATATCGGTCCGCTTTTCCAAACTCCTGAAGAAGTCGCGCATCAGGCCGCCGAAAATGATGTGCATATAGTTGGGGCGTCTAGTTTGGCAGCCGGGCATAAAACACTTGTCCCCCAACTTATACAAGAATTGGAAAAGTTAGGCCGCAAGGATATACTGGTAGTTGCAGGCGGAGTAATTCCACCAAAAGATTATGACTTCCTGTATGAAGCCGGAGTCGCCGGAGTATTTGGTCCTGGCACCGTAATTTCAAAAGCAGCTAAAAATATTTTGGAAAAGCTTTTGAAAGGGTAAAATATCATACTTAAGCTAAGCGATACCGGTCTTAGTCAATAAAATCAGAAACCTCTATAATTCACTATAGAGGTTTTTTATATTTATAAAAATATTTATCTCGAATCTATGGAATTTAATGCTTTAATAGCAGCAGGAGGTCTTGCCAATAGGTTGGGCGCTTTGCCTTGCAGTAAAGAAATATTTCCTATTGTAGGCCAGTTTACGAACGATAGGACCAAAGTAGTTTGTGAGAATCTGATTGAATACTACAAAGCTGCCGGAATTAATAATATTCATTTTATAATTAGAAAAGGCAAATGGGACATCCCGCAATTGCTGGGCGATGGTTCTTCCATTGGAGTCAACATATCCTACAAAATCATGAACTTGCCTTTTGGAACCCCCTTCACCCTAGACTAGGCATATCCTTTTATAAAAGATAAAAATATAGCTATGGGTTTCGCTGATATTGTCATGGAACCTAATAATGCTTTTATAAATCTCAAAGAAAAACTTCAAAACGGGAAAGCAGATATTGTCCTTGGTATATTTCCTGTTAAGAATTATTGGAAATGGGATATGGTTGATTTTGAAGATAATAAAATAAAGGAAATTATAATTAAAGGGAAAAGATCGGATTTGAAATACGGGTGGTCGAATGCTGTTTGGCGGCCGTCATTTACAGAATTTATGCATGATTATTTATCAAAATTAATAAAGTCAAATCAAAAGGGGACGCGCATTCTTCCCGATGGAAGTGAAAGAGAACTTTATGTTGGAGATGTATTTACGGAAGCAATGAAAAGTGGTTTAATAATCGATTATGAGATTTTTGATGAAGGATACACAACTGATATTGGTACACATGAGGATATGTTAGATTATTTAAAAGAATCAATGAAATAATAGTTTATAAATTAATTTATGTCATGAGAAAATTCTTACTATTTCAATTTTTGCTATTTGGTTCAATTTTATTTTACCAATGCAATCCCAAAAAAGCTGATAATCAAATCCAATCTGTTCAGGATGTCACATCTCAAAAATCAAACTATAAACTTGAACAGGTATGGGCTACAGACACATTGTTAAAGACCCCGGAATCGGTAATTTATGACAAGGCCCGGGAAGTAATTTATGCCTCAAATGTCAATCAAAATCCATGGGAAAAGGATGGAAATGGATTTATATCTAAAATCTCTAAAACCGGCGAGATACTGGATTTGGAATGGGTAAGGGGTATGAGTGGACCAAAAGGGATGGCAATTGTGGGGAATACACTTTACGTAGCAGATCTGGATGAACTGGTTTTGATTGATTTAGAGGGAGGCACAATCAATAAAAAACTAAAGATCGATGGTGCTTCGGGACTCAATGATATAACTCCGGGAGAAAATGGAAAAATCTACATATCCGACTCAAATGAAGGTAAAATATTCCAATATGAAAATGGTAAAGTGAGCATTTTTCATTCAGATGCTCCAGGCCGGCCAAATGGATTATTGATGGTTGAAGGGAAACTTTTAGTGGCCTTTTCTCAAGCTTCTAAATTTGTCAGCTACGATTTGAATACACTGGAAAAAACGGTGATTGCTGAACAAATTGGAGCCGGTGACGGAATTACACCAACAAATGAATCAGGCACATACCTGATTTCTGATTGGAACGGAGAAATAACTATGATTAGCAGGGAGACAGGCAAACAATCTCTACTAAATACTAAAAAGGAAGGTAAAAACACAGCTGATATTTGGTTTATCCAGGAAGAAAATTTACTGCTTGTTCCTACATTTTTTGATAATCGGGTGGTGGCTTATAGGGTAGTTAAGGAATAGATTTGTACTATTACTCAGATTCCTTCCTCTTTCAATTTATCTGAAATAAATATCTTAATCACGCTCTGACGTGTTACTCCTAATCTTTTAGACACACGATCCAACTCAGTAACCATCCATGCAGGAAAATCAACACTAATCCTTCTTTGTTCCAGGCCAGGGCGAGATGCTTTTTCAACATCCAAAAATGTTGTAATATCCTCTCCTTCTTCAAATTTTTCTTCAAACTCAGAACTTGTTATATATTGCTTTTTCATTTTCCCTTGATTTACGAACAGAGATAATTCTAATATTCTTATTTCTTTTGGCGAAAATTACGGACCAACAATCACCATCTAGCATGGCAATTAGCATAAATCTTTCTTCATTAATATATCGTGCCGGAATTTCAAGTCTATATGGATCAGTCCAGAGTTGAACAGCTGTTTTGAAATCAATACCATGTTTGGCCTTATTAGTTTTGCTCTTTTTTTCATCAAACTCGAACATATTATAGAAGATATTTCACAAAATTAAGTAATAAATGCTCAATAGTTAAGCCGAAATGGTATAATATTAACACATATCATTGTAGAGGAATTGCTCTTGAATCAAAAAAGCCGCTTTTCCATTAGCGGCATTCCATCCGAAACTTATTCCCTATTTAAATCGTGGTAGTACCTAAAATTATCATTCACTTAAAGAAATCGTGCCCCTAGAATCCAATATCTTCCAATAAGAAAAATCTTGCTTTGCTTCCAGTCCATGTCCGATATGTAATTCACCATCTTTTTCAATCCGAACAAACTTTTCTGTAAATAATTCTTCCTTTTTTAGATTCCAAAATAATTCTTCCGTATCAAGCCTGTCGTTTGTTTCAATATCCTGGATCACCACATTTCCGGTGGCTTTGTACATATCTTCCTTTTTGGTATAATAACAGTAGTCTGCTTTTAAAGTTGATGTTAATTCTCCATTATTATTAAAAAAATCTAAAAATATACCTTCGGGAAATTCTCTGTCTCCATTGCCAAATACGAATTGCTTTGGCGCCTCCATTTTCATTTTTACTATTGCAGAATCAGAATAATATGTGACCGAAGGCCCAACTTCGACAATCGGCCCTGTATATTCCTGGATTTCAATTACATCCTCTGTCTTTGAGTCGCAATTAAATAATAGAGCAGAAACAAAAACCAAATGAAATATAAACAATAATGATCTCATAGTTTAAAACAAAAAAAGCGGCCAGAGAATCTCCCAGGCCGCCTTTTTAATTTTTGATTTATTATCTCTTTTGAATCGAAACTGTTTGGTTGATCCAGCAACCCACTTTATACTGATCTCCAACTTGTAAATCCCAGGTAAAAATTTCTTCCATAGTCGGAAATTGTGCCCTGGCCCTGCTCATTCCTGAACTATCGCCTGCAAGCTTGAACATTTCATATGCAGCAATATATATAGCTTTATCATGAACCGGATTTTCACCTTTTTTACAATCACTGAAGCTGTTGTAATACAGGTTTCCGATTAACTTGTATGCTTCTTTTTTAGTAGGATCTACAGCTACAGCTTTCCTCGCATAATCACGAGCGCTGACATTTCGACGCAGGTTTGACTGAATAACTGCCAGTGAATATAATGCATCTGCTTTCTTCGTATAATCATCCGTCAGCTCTACCGATTCTTCCAGGTATTTCACAGCAGTTTCATAATCTTTTTTAGAAGCAGCAGTTTGTCCGATCAATTTTGCCAGGCCATATTCAGGTTCGTTCTGCTGAACAACTTTGGCAGCATCAATAAATACATCCAAATCCATACATTTCCCGGCAAAAGATAATCTCAATATATT
>DAOVVI010000113.1 GCA_030637245.1 Cyclobacteriaceae bacterium | reverse complement strand
GTAATGGAAAACCATTATGTAATTCGCTCATCCAGCCTACAGCCAAAAATCACATAACCGTTTTCTTGGGGCAGGGAAGAGATCATCCGTTTCGCAGCATTTTGCTCAGCCTCAGCAAACAGAAGAAAATACTTCGAAGCCGTTTATCCCTTTCTATCACATTAATAGAATCTATTTCGGAACCAACATTTCGGCATATTTCCTCCTTGTTTCATCTTCAAAACTATCCAGATAAGCTTCAGTCGTTTGAAGGGATTTATGGCCTAGAGACTCACTTATAAACCCAAGTGGAGCACCAGATCTTTTCAAGATAGTGGCATAAGAATGCCTGGCCGAATAAGTAGTTAAAGGTTTGTCATAACCGATATCACTACCAATCTTTTTCATGTATTTGTTGATTGTTTTTTTATGCTTTGGCAGTCATTTAAAATCCGTTTAGATCTCTTTTGTGAAAATGTAGTATTCAGATGTGATGATGTCCTATTCTCATCACTATCTATTTCTGAGTCATTGGAAAAAAAGGCCTTTGGTTTTTAATTTTTTACCTATTCCCTTATTTGAGCTATGCAATCAACAAACGCCTAATTTTCCTCAATATATCCCACGGTCTGCGCAAATAACACCTTCTGCTTTGGTCCTAGTTTAAATTCACCAACCGTATCTTCCTTGTCGCAATTATGGAACCATGCAGCCAGCCCCTGAGAAGCTGCGAATAGATAGACATTCTGGGCAATGAATCCAGTATCTGTATAATAATAGGATTTCTGTACTTCCGGGTCTCCTATAGCGCGGTCAGGCTGATCCGGACCTAAGTCATACCGGGTAAGATCAGCAACATAAATAATATTTAGCGGTGCTGTTGCCGCTCTTCCTCTCCCGGCTCTCCTGCGAAAATCCCCTGCTACTATGGGCGCCAGGCGATGGGGGACAGCTTCATAAAGGTAGACGCCTTCCGGTAATACCACGAACAAGTCGATCTCCTGAGAATTGCTGGCCGATGGTGCTGTTCTTCCTGGTTTATTGAATGATGCCCTCTCCCTGTTTACACCGAATGCGGCCCAGAGAAGGTTTGAAAGCACCTGTAGGGTAAGTTCCTTTGAGCTAATATTACGGGTAGTTCTTCTCTCCTGGATAGCTGCCAGCAGGGTTTTCCCTCCTTCTTTTTCCGGTTTTGGAAGTATAACCGGCAGAAGATTCAACGAGCCTGATGATTTCAATGAATATCCGGATACTGTGCCACCCAAAAGAGTTACAGCCGGTAAAGTTTTGACAAATGATCTGCGTTTCATTTTACCTCCTTTTTTTAATATTATAGAATTTCAATAATTTATTAATCATCGCTCTTGATCAGTCAAGAGAAAAAAGCATGAATTATATTTCTGAATTGAATCTAATTATGATATTGCCCCCTGAATCCTATTCTCCCCTTATATTATAAGCAAATAGCTTATCAGTATGCCGAATATATAACCTTCCCCCACACACGACAGGATGAGCCCAATGCATCCCTTTTCCACCACTTGGTACTTTGAATGTACTCATTTCATTATATTTTTCAGGTGTGGCTGAAACCAGTGTCATGGTACCCCGCTCATCGAGACAATACAACAATCCATCCGCATAGGTTAGTGATCCTTTTCCACTCGATTTCCATATCTGCTTGCCTGTCATGAAATCAAGACAATACCATCCCCTGTTCCTGTCGCCTGCACCGTAAAAGTACCCGTCGTTCAGGATGACACCACCATGATGGTTATCCATTAGATCAGTCTGCCAGACCGTTTCCGGAATAATTTCTTTTCCTGAAGCCGTGAGTTTTATCAGAATACTGCCTTTGCCGTAACCGCTGGAAGTGAACACATAACCATCTTGAAATATGGCATCGGTACAATTATTAGATCTACTGTTCTCATACGCCATGCTCCAGAGCAATTTTCCTGTTTTCGTGTCCACACCATAAAGACAATTCGAAGTCATATTAATGACCTGGCGATAGCCTCCGGAATCTGCAATAATCGGAGAACTGAATCCTACTGTTCCCGGAATTTCTGTATTCACCCATATGAGTTTTCCACTCTTTTTATTCAAGCAGATCATAAATGCTTTCTTACCTGCCGGATTGCAATACAAACGGTCTCCATCAATAAGAATGGATTCAGAATACCCATATTCAGGTATTTTTGCATCGAAAAGCTCACGAAGCTCATGAACCCAGATCTCTTGACCGGTCTTGTAATTAAAGGCTGCCAGTCGTCCCATGTCACTAAGATGATACACAATACCGTCATCGTATGTAGGAGTACTCCGAGAACCGGTATATGTCCTTGCATGCGACATGGTTGTCTCCCATGCTTGTCCGTTGGCTTTCTTCCAAACCTGCTTCCCGTTCAGATCATATGCAAATACATAAGTTTGTTTATCTGCCATACCTGCTGTATATAAGTATCCATCAGCAATTGTTACAGAACTATAGCCCTCTCCAAGGCCCGAAACCGTCCAGGCCAATTCTGGCCCTTCTGCAGGCCAAACTTTTAACAGCCCAGTCTCCAACGATTTATTGGTCCGATCCGGTCCGTGGAAACTATGCCATTCGCATTCATCCTGTGCCATTGCGGCAAATCCTGAAAAAGCCAGAACAAAATAAAAGATTAAACCAAATTGAAAACATTTTTTGCATGTGGTAGATGTTTCAACTATACCCATGTTTCCATTATAATGTTTTTCATGTAAACTTGTCATGTGATTTTTATATTTATAATATATTGATAATCAATATTCTATACGGTCAAACTGAATTGGTTAAAAATATTTGGTTGTACGAAATATACCTTTTAGCCTATGCAGGCAAGTGATAAAATATCGCTTAACCTAAGCTCTAAATCAGTCCACTTTTAGTTGAAAGTTTGCAATCATTTGGTAACATTGATGAGTATGGTTTTATCAAAGATGATAGAACTCTTCTGCGCTAATTATTTCCCCATAGGGGCAATTCATTTAATCATCCACCGATTAGCCAAATCATTGTCCTTGATATAAATCTTGTTTTTTTATTTTCATAATAAATTGGCTATCTCAAGATATATCGAATGGAATTCATTTTTTGTAACTGATAGCCACTCCTCCACCTGAGTTATCAACTGTTGTCTTATAATTGTCAAGACTTTGAACGTACTCCAAATAGGCTTGTGATCCAGAACTTCCCCGGCGACCACTGCCACCCGAGCGTACATTATGTGCTGAAAAGCAACCGCCACTTTCCAATTTAGGCGAAACGTCCTTAAAGTAGTTGATATACCAGCCTTTATCGGCATCACTGAAAACAAAATCAAAAGGGCCATCAAGTTCTTTGACCAATTCGTGGGCATCCGCCCGACGGGCATCAATGTATTCCGATAATCCAGCTTCTTTGATATTGGAAACAGCTTCTCTGTGCCGGGATTCATCGATCTCTATGGTGATCAATTTACCACCTGTCTTACTTAGTGCCCAGGCAATCCAGATAGAAGAATGACCGGTAGAGGTGCCAATTTCCAATGCATTGGTATAACCGTTTTTTAGAATTATATCGTAAAGCAACTTACCGTCAGAAGGCGGAACATTCATGTCATACCAATCATTTCTCTTGCTGTCAAGGAAGTCTTTTACCCTATTGCCCAGGTCGGAATCATTGGATGAATTTTGAGCTTGTGTGCAATTCCCAAGAAATAAAACCATTAGAATAATAATGGGATTAATCAACTTGAAGTTGGATAGAATGGATTTCATATCGTTTTCCTTTTTGCATTAAGATATCACCCAATTCTATTATAAATTTGAAGTATCTGGGATAAAGCTTACCCGTGTTAATTATCCTTGCTGGCCTTATTGGTCCTTACTTTTTTATGACAGATTCAAGACCAGGATTTTGCACTAAGGAAAACCATTAGGCAATTCGCTCATTCAGCCCACAGCCAAAAATCACATAACCATTTTCCTGGGGCGGGGAAGAGATCATCAGTTCCCAGGATTTTCGCCGAGACTAGATCCATCCCTATTAAAACCCTAAAAACCGCTGAACACTTCCTGGCGAAAACCTTACAACCACAAAAATTGGAAATACAATCTTATCTCAAATTTGGGACTGCATATTATGAAATCAATATTAAGTGTTAATTGTGGATTTCTCGAAATGCTAAAAGATACAAAGATGAGATAAGTGGAATCTTATATTAAACATGAATACTTCATGTAATATATATACTACAAATAATATATGTATAGGATATGAATACACTAATACATATATTTGGCGTACTTAACTGTAATAAGCATGGAAGTAATCGCAATCACCAATCAGAAAGGAGGTACAGGTAAGACCACTTCTGTACTGGGAATAGGTTCAGCACTCATCCGGAAGGGGAAGAGAGTCTTGTTCATTGATCTGGATCCACAGAGCAATCTCACCAGAGGTTTAGGTATGAAACATGTATTTTTGACTTCTGCAGATTTCATGACCGGGAAGGATAAGTGCATATTCACATCAAAAGCAGGTAACAATTCCCTGATCCCTGCAAATGATTCCTTATATACAAAAGAGTCAGAACTAATGAGTCATTCAGCACTCCCACAGAACCTACTTAAGAAAGCACTGGCAAAGGTGAAGGATCAATTTGATTACATCCTAATTGATTGTCCGCCAGCATTGGGCATGTACACCATCAATGCATTGATAGCCGCAGATACGTTCTATATTCCCATGCAGGCAGGCTTCTTTTCATTGGAAGGATTAAACAAAGTACTACAGGTAACCGAGCAGGTACGGGAGCTGAATAGGGATCTGAAGTTTGGTGGTGTATTCATTACCAGACTTCATCCCAATGATAGGAGAATAATAGCCAAGAATATCATCAGTTCGATAAAGAAAACACTAGGACGTAAGTTTCTGAATGCATTCATAAGGGAAGATGTATCTGCAGATGAATCACAGATCAGAGGGAAGCTCTTACATGATTACGCTCCCGGCAGCAGGATCATGGAAGATTATACTAGACTATCCACTATAATAGAACAATCATGAGTAAGAAAGATTTCAGAGATCAGACAAAAGTAGAAGCTCCAAACTTTCTAAAACAGATCCATGGTAAAGAAGATCAGGAGGAAAAACCTAAATATAAGGTTACATCCTTCAGAGTACGTGAAGATCTGATGGAACTACTCAATCGGGCAGCGTATCACAATCAGGTAGGGCAAAAGGAAATCCTGGAGGCTGCACTACTCCGATGGTTTGAAGGAAGGGAGTATGATCCTATTCCAGAGAAGAAGAGGCCTGAAGACCTAATATAATACTCTCAGAGGCAGAAATCGCCTAACTGAATTTCCAGGTTTGAAGAAAATGCTCTTATAGGATGGAAAAGCTCACAAAAGGAGCCACAATTACCATCGTTGGAGTCTTCAATTATGAGGGATATGAAAACATGTCACCAAGACTAAATCAGTCAAAATCAAAAAGGCTTTCATTGATGTAAAAGTCATTGAAATCGTATAGATCTCAACAAACCTAAATTTAAAAGAAGGCTTCGGCTTCCTTTTTTTGAGAACATTTCTCGTAGGAGGGGAAAACCATTATGCAATTCGCACATCCAGCCCACATCCAAAAATCACATAACCATTTTCCTTGAGCATGGAAGAGATCATCAGTTCCCAGGATTTTTACCAAGGCTAAATCCATCCCAATAAAAAATCCTGAAAACCGCTGAACACTTCCTTGGAGTTCTAAGCTAACTTTCACAAAAATTTCATCCAAAGTTCGGGTTTTTCATGAACACAGGAAAAGATTAGTATATACAAAAGACTACGTTTTTTATCATAAAATCTCCACCCTTTTCTGAAGGTAAGGGTAGTATTTTATGATAAAAATGCCGTTTCCTTTTGCCTTTAATTCATGAAAAACCCGGTGTAGTGGGCATAAATTTTTATTCATTTAAATCTACTGCATCATGAAAATTTCATCACACATCGACGTTTATCAAATGGTCTCTG
>DAOVVI010000422.1 GCA_030637245.1 Cyclobacteriaceae bacterium | reverse complement strand
CTGTATCTTATCTCCAAAGCTCTTAAATCCCTTTATTTCCAGTTTTGTGAGTTGCATTCAGTAAAGTCAAATAGTATAAAGTCAGCAAAGTTAAAATTATATTTATATATTTGAATCACGATGGAAAATTTAGAGACATATCTGTATGTTTTTTTTGCAGTTATCTACATTATAAGTAGAATTATAAAGGCAAGATCAAAGCAAAATCAACCCCGAAGACCTATTGTTAAACCACAACAACAGATGCGGCCTCAACCTGCAAAAAAAACGTCTGGGCCAAAGAAGGCATTCTCTTTTGAAGATATTCTCAAGGAATTCGAAAAAAATCTTACCGGCGAAGAGGTTGTCCAGGAAAAAGCTTTACCTGTTAAGGAGATCAAACACGAAAAACCAGTACCAGTTGCAGTAAATAAGACTGAAGAAAAAACCAGCAAATATCAAAAATACAAACACAAAACGTATAAAGACGGGAAGGAAATTATCAGGGGAAAGCCGGTTTTTGAGCGCAGTGAAGCATTTAAAATTAAGGAGAGCATAGCCAGCGAATATGTGAGAATGCTGCAAGATCCGGAGGGATTCAAAAATGCAGTGGTGCTCAGCGAGATTATCAATAGAAAATACTTTTAAATATTGTTTAGTCGAAACTTTTAATTGCATTTTTTAGGCTAAAAAATATATTCTTTTTAAATTCGCACTCCGAAATAAATAACACATTGGATTTAGTTTTGTCATATCGAATTAATCTTGACTTTTTCAGGAGGAGGCCCTTCCCGGGCTGATATATTTTTATAATTACCTACGAGGTAATTCCACAAATCCAAGATCTTGTAATAGTTGTAAATTCATTAACTTTCATTTATTGGAAAAGATTGATTTTAAAATTCTGGTAGCCACCGGCGAACATAAAAAGTATGCTGAAGAAATAAGTCAGGTGATTGAATCATCTGCCGCAGCCAGGGGAACAGGTATTGCCAGAAGATCCAAAGAATATATTATAAATAAAATAGAAGAAGGTAAGGCTGTTATCGCAATTTCTGATAAAGGGGATTTTGCAGGATTTTGCTATATCGAATCCTGGGGAGATAAATTTGCTGCTAACTCCGGACTCATTGTAACAAAGAAATTTCGAAAAATGGGGCTGGCAATGCGAGTGAAGCGAAAAGCCTTTGAATTGTCCAGACAGAAATTTCCAAATGCTAAATTATTTGGTTTGACCACCAGCCTGGCAGTGATGAAAATTAATTCGGAATTGGGATATCGACCTGTAACTTTTTCTGAATTATCTGATGATGAACAATTCTGGAAAGGTTGTCAGAGTTGTGTAAATTACGATATATTAACCAGAACCAAGAGAAAACATTGTTTATGTACCGGGATGCTGTATGATCCGGTGGAAAAGTATAAACATCAGAAAAAGAAATTTAAAGAATACAAAGGGAAATATGCTAAATGGCTCAAAGCCAGAAGCGATTTTTTATTAAATAAGTTCAAAAAAAATTAATGTATTACCATAACACTTTTTAATCATGAGTAAGAAAACAGTAGTACTTGCCTATAGCGGTGGACTAGATACATCTTATTGTGTAAAATATTTAACGGAGGATAGAGGATATGAGGTTCATTCGGTATTAATAGATACTGGAGGATTTTCTTCAGATGAATTAAAATTAGTTGAGGAAAGGGCCCATGCTATGGGCGTAGAGCACCATGAAAATATTTTGGCCACCAATGATTATTACCAAAATTGCATCAAGTACATGATTTTTGGTAATACATTAAGAAATAATACCTATCCGCTTTCAGTAAGTGCCGAAAGGGTTTTTCAGGCTAAATTTATTGCAGAATATGCAAAAAAAATTGGTGCAGATGCTGTTGCCCATGGCAGCACAGGAGCTGGAAATGACCAGGTGCGTTTTGATATGATCTTTCATATCATGATTCCTGAGGTGGAAATCATTACACCGATTCGGGATTTGCAATTATCCAGGGAAGATGAGATTGATTATCTGAAGAGTAAAGGAGTGGAGATGGATTGGTCAAAAACCCAATATTCCATTAACCAGGGCATTTGGGGAACTTCAGTAGGTGGCAAAGAAACGCTGACATCTGATCAATATTTGCCAAATGAATCTTTCCCAAGTCAATGCAAAAAAGAAGGAGAACAACTAATTAAACTGAAATTCAAAAAAGGAGAATTGGTTGGATTGGATGACGAATCCTTTGAAAATCCGGTTGATGCCATTCAAAAACTGAACGCAATTGCTTCTGAGTATGCTATCGGTCGGGATATTCATGTTGGCGATACGATAATTGGTATTAAGGGACGAGTTGGTTTCGAGGCTGCTGCGCCAATTATTATAATTAAAGCTCATCATTTGCTGGAAAAGCACGTCTTGACCAAATGGCAGCAGTATTGGAAGGAACAACTGGGCAACTGGTATGGAATGTTGGTTCATGAAGGGCAGTTTATGGAGCCGGTATTACGAAACGTTGAGAAATTTCTTGAAGATACTCAGCAGCATGTTACAGGTGAAGCTATCGTAAAGCTTGAACCATTCAGATTTACTGTTCAGGGCGTAAATTCTTCTTATGACTTGATGTCATCGGAATTTGGTGTTTATGGAGAGATGCACAAAGGATTTACCGGAGAAGATGTGAAAGGATTTTCAAGAATACTTTCCAACCAGGTGATGATATATAATAAAGTTAAAGAAAAAAATGAGCAAAGTTAAAGTTGGAGTTGTTGGTGGCGCCGGATATACAGGGGGTGAGCTGATACGGATCATGCTCAACCATCCGGAGGCAGAATTGGCTTTTGTCCATAGTTCCAGCAATGGCGGAAATCCGATTTATAAAGTTCACAAGGATCTCATTGGGGAAACTGATATGAGATTTACCGATGTTTTTGATGATGCTGATATTGATGTGTTGTTTTTGTGTTCCGGCCATGGACAATCAATCCTTTTTCTTGATGAAAACAACGTGAGAGATGAAGTAAAAGTCATTGATCTTAGCCAGGACTTTAGAATAAAAGGCCCGAATCATCAACGACCATTTACCTATGGTTTGGTGGAAGCGGAATATGAATCCATTAAAAACGCTCAAAATATTGCTAATCCGGG
>DAOVVI010000501.1 GCA_030637245.1 Cyclobacteriaceae bacterium | reverse complement strand
GTTATATAATGAATAAAATGATTTTAGAAACTTATTTTCAATTAGTTGGTACGTATCGCTCTTTTGAATTGCTCAATTTAAGTTAATCGAATTATTGAAAAATATTTACAAATAAATACTATGGAAAAAATTGAAATGCTAAAAAAGATACTCATGATTTTCCTGATTTTATTGAGTCTGAATTGTAAAGGTTCATTACCTCAATCTGGAATGCCGGATGGTGTATATGCCAATTTGAATAATGATACGTTAAGGATAGGAAATAATCTTGCAGGATTAGAATTTGAGTGGAACAATGGAAATCTTATTTTACTTACGATAATAAATAAGAATGAAAATCTGATTAACAGGTGTAACACAAATAGTACGGTATTCAGGTTGGGAAACGAAACAGAGATTGTAAATAAATCAAATTTTGAAGTAGAAACAGTTCCCTCGACTTTGGTATCGAATGAATATTTGGAAGTATCTGTTTTTGCAGAATATGATAAAGTTGAATTAAAGCGTATTTTTCGAATTTATCCTGACAGCCCATTAATAGGGATTGATTTTTATTTAAAATTAAAAGGGGATCAAAAGCTACAGTTTGAGTTGGACGATGCTGAGTTGCTGAGTTTAAATCTGTATGGAAACCATTGGAAATATAAATCAGTTGAATTTTTTGACAGGACAGATGAGAATAATAACCTCGTTGATGAAAATGATATTCTTGGGTATAAACTCAGTAAAGAATTACGAGGCAATATACTGGTAGCAACTGACCTGATAAACAATAAATCACTCATCATATTGAAAGAAGCGCCCTGTTCTTCTACGCAACTTCATTATCCGGGGTATGACTTTTCATGCCGGAAAAATAGTGTCAAGGTAACCGGCATTGGACTTTCTCCAGGTGATTTGGAAGGAAATAGTTGGATAAGATTATATGGGTTTGCAATTGGGCTAACGGGTTCGGCCGAGTTGGATTATTTGACAGCAATAAGGAAGTATCAGAAAAAATTAAGAAAATCAGATCCTTCACGAGACGAAATGATCATGATGAATACCTGGGGTGACAGGAATAAAGATGCAAGTATTGGAGAGCAATTTATAGTGAAAGAATTGGATGCTTGTGAAAAATTATCTGTTTCACATTTTCAAATTGATGATGGGTGGCAACAAGGGCAATCCAAAAACTCCGCCAGTTCATCCGGTAAACTTTGGAACACGTGGACCTCGGAAGACTGGCAGCCTGACAGCACAAAATTTCCAAACGGATTTAAAATTGTTGTTGATTATGCCAAAAAGAAAAATATTAAACTTGGCCTTTGGTTTCATCCGAGTAATGAAAATAGTTATGCCCAATGGCACCAGGATGCTAAAACTGTAACTACTTTATACAAGATGTATGACATCAGGTATTTTAAAATTGATGGCATAAAAATACCTGATAAAATGTCTGAAATCAATTTGAGAAAATTTTTCAATAAGGTACTGGAAGAAACCGATTACATGGTTAGTTTTAATCTTGACGCTACAGCAGACAACAGAGGGGGATATCATTTTTTAAATGAATATGGAAATATTTTTTTAGAGAACCGCTATACTGATTTTGGTAATTATTACCCCTACACAACACTTCGCAATTTGTGGATGTTATCTAAATATGTTGCTCCCGAAAAAATTCAAATTGAGTTTTTAAATAAATGGAGAAATTCTGGCAAATATCCTGCTGCTGATGTATTTGCTCCTGGTAGGATTCCTTTTGATTATCAATTCGCAATTTCAATGATGGGACAGCCGCTCGCATGGTTTGAGGGTTCAGGATTGCCCGGGGAAGCATTTGAGATTTCCCCATTGATAAAAAAATACAGAGCTATCCAACACGACATCCACAACGGTTTGATTTTTCCAATAGGTGACGAACCAAATGGATCTTCCTGGACCGGTTTTCAATCAATTAGTGATGACGAAGGGTACTTTCTAATATTCAGAGAATATAATAATTCGGAATATCAAAATATAAAAACCCACCTGCCTGCAAATGCCCATGTGAAATTTAGGCAAGTATTAGGGGTAGGAGAGGATTTTAGCCAGGTAATCGGCGAGGATCAAAAAGTTAAATTCAAACTTCCCGGGAAACACACATTCACACTTTATAAGTATAAGATAATTAATATTTAAAAAGTAGAAATAATCCAGTGAAAAATAAGCATCCTCAATATATCATTCACAAAAAGACTTAGTTATGAATTTTTTAGCACAGAAATTGAAATATGTAATTACTGTTTTGCTAGTATTATTTTTATTCTTCTCTTCTCACGCAGAATCATTCTACAATTCAGTAAAAGATTACGGAGCGAAAGGGGATGGAGTAGTGCTTGACACAAAGGCTATTCAGAAGGCCATTGATGAAGCAAATGAGCATGGCGGAGGGACGGTATTCTTTCCGGCAGGTAAATATTTGTCGGGGACTATTTTTTTTAAAAGCAATGTAATCTTATAAATTGACTAAAGCTCAGAATTATTGGCAATCGTAAAAATTGATGATTAGACTGTGAACATTTGG
>DAOVVI010000216.1 GCA_030637245.1 Cyclobacteriaceae bacterium | reverse complement strand
GAAAAGACTGGTCATCACTTAAAAATAAAATGGATAAATGCCGAACCATTATTATCCCATGTGCAAATCCTGATGGACGTAAAAGATGTCCCTACGACAGTTTTGTAGGCATTCCCACTAAAATAATGACCAAATACGGTCAGGGTACCCGAAAAGACGGGACATCATGGGGTTGGCCCCAGGCCAAATCAGTCCATCCGATGAAGGGAAATGTAGGAATATTAGGGGCTTACTTTAACAATGATGGGATTAATATAATGCAGGATGAATATTTTTCGCCGATGGCAAAAGAAACTGCAGCCATTATGGAAATTGCTCGTACGGAAGCTCCTGACATTACCGTTTCGTTGCATTCCCACGAAAACAGGCCATTGGCATTGCAACCTGCCTACCTTGCCATGTTTATGAAAAACCGGGTTCATGAAATTGCCAAAAGTCTGAACCAGCGTTACGAAAAAGCAGGGCTTGCTTACTGGCCTTCTGAATGGTTTTGGACGCCCAAAGCTGATGATGAAGAATTCCCGCCTAAAACTACATTTAACCTGATCAGCGCGTTGCACCATATTTCAGGAACGATGGCCTTTACTTTCGAATGCAGCCATGGTTCTGTCTCTAAGGATTCACCAGACCCTATAGCAAGTTATGATGATATTTTAGATATCCAGTTGACTTTATATGACGAAATGTTTGATTATATATTAAAAAACCGGTTAATATGGAAATAATGAATTAACAAGTGTAGGCATAAATCTCTGATTTTTATTTGCGCTGCAACATCCTGAATTATTAGGGGTAAAATAAATAAATGAAAAGCTGTGATTACCTGAATCCAGTGATGACTCACACTATTTTCCCCCTGTTACCTCTCACGCATCAAGCTTTCACCTTTTACCCTTTACTTCAAACTAGTCTGCAAGCATAATAAATGTCATATTCCCACCATTATTGAAAATAATTGCTATAAATTCTCATAAAGCCAGGATATTTCGTATAAATATTATGAAAAGGAAAATAAATTACCTGTTTAGAAAAGTAAATTTTATAGATATATAGTACGCATGCATAATATAATTTCATATATTTGATCCTTATCATAAAAATAATATGAAAAAAGAGGAGTCAATAGATTACTATATAAAGTCGAGCTGGCACAGCCTTTCGAGGCTATATAATCAGAAGGCACAAAAGCATGGAATTACCACGTCTATAGCATTCATTTTATTGAATATAAGTACTTCGGAAGGAACTCCTGCTACAAAAATTGCTCCGCAAATGGGCCTGGAATCCAGGAGCTTGACAAGGGCGCTTAAAAACCTGGAAGAAAAAGGATTTATATATAAAGAAAAGGATGTGTTTGACAAGCGATCAGTCAGGATATTCCTAACTGAAAAAGGTAAAGAAAAGAAAGGGAAGTCCATTGAGACGGTAAAGATATTCAATCAATTTGTCAAAGAAAGAGTCCCTGAAGAAAAGCTAAACACTTTTATACAGGTGTCACGCCTGATCATTGACTGGACTGAAGGTAACGAAGAATTAAAATTATTAATTAATAAAGATTAAACACTACCAGATAAAGCACAAACAATGAAACCGGTATGGCCGGAGCATGTTAAGGATACACAAAGTGATGCTTAAGCGCTCTGGAAAATAAGCAGGTTTCGTAAAATGTAAACAGATGAAACCGGCATGGCCGGAGCAAATTAAGGACACACAAGTGGATGATTATAGGCTCTGGCAAATAAGCAGGTTTTTCAAATTATAAACACATGAAAAGAAACATTAACAAAGTCGCTGTACTCGGTTCGGGAATTATGGGTTCCCGGATCGCCTGTCATTTTGCAAACATCGGTTTGGATGTCTTGTTGCTTGATATTGCCCCAAAAGAGCTAACAGAAGATGAAACTAAAAAGGGTTTGAAATTGGATGAAAAAGCTGTGAAAAACAGAATTGTGAATTCTTCTTTTCAAACTGCTTTAAAAGCCAAGCCTGCTCCATTATACCACAAGAGTTTTGTATCAAAAATTCAGCTTGGAAATTTTAATGATGATTTATCTGAAATATCAGATTGTGACTGGATAATTGAGGTAGTCGTTGAAAACCTTGATATTAAAAAACAACTTTTCGATAAGGTTGAAAAACACAGAAAGCCCGGCACGTTGATCACTTCCAATACTTCAGGTATTCCTATAAAATTGATGAGCGAGGGAAGAAGTGATGATTTCCAGGCACATTTTTGCGGCACGCACTTCTTTAATCCTCCCCGGTATTTAAAGCTCCTGGAAATAATACCCGGACCAAAAACCAAACCTGAAATCATTGATTTTTTCATGCATTACGGAGATTTGTTCCTTGGGAAAACAACGGTTTTATGCAAGGATACTCCAGCTTTCATTGCAAACAGAATTGGCATTTATTCCATTCTAAAGGTGGTGGAAACCATGCAAAAGCTTGGCCTAAACATTGATGAGATCGATAAACTAACCGGTCCTGTTATTGGCCGTCCAAAATCCGCAACCTTTAGAACGAGTGACATCGTTGGTCTTGATACCCTTAGCAAAGTTGCTGGCAACTTATATGAAGGTCTGCCTGATGATGAACGAAGGGATATATTCAAATTGCCGGATATAATTGACAAACTGGAAAAAAATAATTGGCTTGGCGACAAAACGAAACAGGGATTCTACAAAAAAACCAAAGACGAAAAAGGCAAAACAAAGATATTGACCCTTGATCTGAAATCCCTGGAATACAAGCCAAAACAAAAGGTGAAATTTGGAACGCTTGAGCTTACTAAGCCAATTGATAATATAAAAGATCGATTCAAAGTTCTTTTAGGCGGGAAGGACAAAGCCGGTGAATTCTATCGGGATTCATTTTATGGGATATTCCAATATGTATCGAATAGAATTCCGGAAGTTTCTGATGAATTGTTCAAAATCGATGATGCGCTTTGTGCTGGATTTGGGTGGGAAGTAGGTCCGTTTGATACCTGGGACCAGGTCGGAGTAGCCAAGTCGCTTGCTAAAATGGAGGCGGTAGGTTATAAGCCAAATCAATGGGTTTATGACATGGTCGAGAGCGGTGTAGAATCATTTTATACAGTTGATAATGGGGTTAGAAAGTATTATGACCTTGCCTCTAAATCGTATAAAGAAATTCCTGGCAAAGGCCAATTTATCATTCTTGACAATCTTCGAGCTAACAAAGAAATTTGGAAAAATTCAGGAGCTTCCATTTTTGATCTTGGTGATGGTATAATTAATCTCGAGTTCAGAACTAAGATGAACACCATGGGCAGTGAAGTCATTGAAGGAATGAATAAAGTCTTTGACCTTGGCGAAAGTGAATACCGGGGAGTAGTGATCGGAAACCAGGGAGCTAATTTTTCTGTGGGTGCCAACCTGGGAATGGTGTTTATGTATGCCATTGAGCAGGAATATGATGAGCTCAATTTTCTGATCTCAACGTTCCAAAATATCATTATGAGAGCAAGGTATTGTTCGGTTCCGGTAATTATCGCACCTCACGGAATGTCATTAGGCGGTGGTTGTGAGCTCACTTTGCATGCTGACCAGGTACAGGCATCCGCTGAAACGTACATAGGGTTGGTAGAAGTTGGGGTTGGCCTGATACCGGGTGGCGGCGGCACCAAAGAATTGACACGTCGCGTATCTGAAAGAGCTGAAACAGGAGATATTGAGTACAACGCACTTCAAAATGCTTTCATGAATATCGCTACTGCCAAAGTGGCAACTTCAGCCCAGGAAGCCAGAGATATGCTTATTCTTCGTCCACAGGATAGAATTACCATAAATCCAAATCGCCAAATAGCAGACGCTAAAATGGCAGCTATCGAGCTGGCTGAAGCAGGATACAGTAAACCAGTGCAAAAGAAAAACATAAAAGTTCAAGGGCGGGGAGGATTGGCTCTTTTCCATACCGGAATCTATGGTATGAAAATGGGTAATTACATCACAGATCACGATGTGCTAATCGCCAAAAAAATCGCCAATGTAATGTGCGGAGGAGATCTTTCAACTCCGACAGAAGTCTCTGAACAATATCTCCTGGACCTGGAAAGAGAAGCATTTCTTTCACTCTGTGGAGAGCGGAAAACACTGGAAAGAATACAGGCCATTTTGAATGGCGGGAAACCATTGAGAAACTAAAAAATAAAAATAATCATGGATGCATATATCGTAAAAGGATTTAGATCAGCAGTAGGAAAGGCCAAAAGAGGCAGTTTTAGGTTCACCAGACCAGATGATATAGCTGCTGACGTGATCAAATATCTTGTGGATTCCATTAAGGGATTTGATCCAAAAAGAGTAGATGACCTGATCGTTGGGAATGCTATACCCGAAGCCGAACAGGGCATGCAAATGGGTAGGATGATTTCGTTACTTTCTCTACCAATGGAAGTTCCGGGTATGATCGTCAACAGGTATTGCGGGTCAGGTATAGAAGCGATCAACATTGCTTCTGCCAGAATAACCGCCGGCATGGCAGATTGCATTATCGCCGGAGGCACTGAATCTATGTCAATGTTGCCAATGCTGGGATGGAAAACTGCCTTGAATTATAAGATTGCCACTGAAACCCCGGACTATTACACAAGCATGGGTCTTACCGCTGAGGAGGTGGCAAAAAAATATAATATTAGCAGAGCAGATCAGGATGAATTTGCATTTAATTCTCATAGAAAAGCCCTAAAAGCCATTGAGGATGGAAAATTCAAAGATGATATCGTTCCAATAAAAGTCGAAGAAGTTTATTTGGATGAAAATGGCAAAAGACAAAAGAGAGAATTCACAGTAGATACCGATGAAGGACCAAGAGCTGACACTAGTAT
>DAOVVI010000239.1 GCA_030637245.1 Cyclobacteriaceae bacterium | reverse complement strand
CGCTCAAGTTCTATGTCGTCGCGATTATGTTTTAAAACAAGTTTGTATAATTTTTTTGCGTCTTCCATATCGCCATACAGCTCTGTAAGTTTGGCATATCTCCATAGCAAATAGGTATCTTTGTAAAAATTTTGAATACCAAACCTGGCAATATAACTGCCCAATTCATTATACAAACCTTCCCAATCTTTTGCAGTTTCTTTTAATTGGATTGACTTAAGTTCCTTCTCATTGTAGTAAAAAGGGATTTTGTTTATATTTTTAAATTGAAAAAATTCATCAGTAGTAGCAGATTCAAATTGTTCCTTTTTAGCTTTTTTTCTGGTTTTAGTTTTTTTACTCTTTTTTTGGCAGATACCTTGAGTATTGATCAGAAAGATCAAACAAAACGTACAGATAAAAAGCCGGCTCAGATTCATCAAGAAAAAACAAAAAAAATTATAGTTCGGGATTTATTGAGCTAAATATGTCATAAATTTATTTTTTAACCAAATTCATTTAGTCTCTAAGTTTTTTTGGCATAAGTATTGACCCATAAAAATGTTTTCTAATAAATAGATTTAAACGTGTCATTATGGCAGGGAAGGCATATATATGAGCAGAAGAAAGAAAAAATTAATCACATCACTCACATTTTCCGCTTTTAACGAAGACGATTCCGGCGAATTGATTCAATTGATAGCGCCTGATGAAGATGAAGGAATTGATAGAGAGCCTTTATCGGATATGTTGCCTGTGCTACCCATCAGGAATACAGTTTTATTTCCAGGTGTTGTTATACCAATAACTGTAGGAAGGCAAAAATCAATCAGATTAGTTAAAAACTCGTATAGAGGAGACAGGATCATTGGTGTAGTTGCGCAAAAAAATAATAAAAAAGAAGAACCTGGATTTGACGATCTCTATAATGTTGGCACGGTAGCAAGGATTGTAAAAATGCTTGTTCTGCCGGATGGGAATACCACCATAATAATTCAAGGTAAACAGCGATTTGCTATTGAGGAAAGGTTGAAGCAAGAGCCTTTTATGACAGCTAAAGTCAAATACCTTGATGATAATTTTCCTTCAAAAAACAAAAAAGAAACCAAGGCGATTCTCCAGTCTATTAAGGATTCAGCCTATAAAATTTTAAAACTGAACCCTGAAATACCCCAGGAAGCCCAGATAGCCATTGACAACATCGACAGCCCAAGCTTTCTGACACATTTCTTATCTTCAAATCTCAGTGCGGAGGTAGATGATAAACAAAAATTACTCGAGATCAATAATGGGCCAAAGCGGGCTACATTGTTACTTGAATATATGATGAAGGATATTCAAATGTTGGAGTTAAAGCAGAAAATTCAAAATAAGGTCCATTCCGATATAGATCAGCAACAAAGAGATTACTTCCTAAGGCAGCAAATCAAAATTCTACAGGATGAATTGGGTAACGAGGGCCCTGACAATGAGTTGAACTTGCTTAAGGAGAAAGCAAAAAAGAAAAAATGGGAGCTGGAAGTTCGCGAGCACTTCGACAAAGAGTGTGATAAAATTATGAGAATGAATCCTGCAGCTGCAGAATATCCGGTTTCCATAAACTATGTTGAGTTTTTGATTGACCTTCCCTGGAATGATTTCACAAAAGATAACTTCGATTTAAAACGAGCACAAAAAATTCTGGATAGAGATCATTACGGATTGGTAAAAATTAAGGAAAGAATAATAGAATTTTTAGCTGTCAGGAAGTTGAAAAATGACCTTAAAGGGCCAATTCTTTGTTTGTATGGCCCTCCGGGAGTTGGTAAAACAAGCTTGGGCAAATCAGTAGCAAAGGCATTGAATAGAAAATATGTTAGGATGTCACTTGGAGGTGTTCATGATGAGGCTGAAATCCGGGGACACCGAAAAACCTATGTTGGAGCTATGCCCGGGAAGATTATTCATCATATTAAGAAAATCAAGTCGGCTAATCCTGTATTCGTTTTGGATGAAATAGATAAAGTGAGTTCAGACTTCCGTGGCGATCCATCTTCAGCACTTCTGGAAGTATTGGATCCGGAACAGAATAATACCTTCAGCGATAACTATTTGGAATTGGATTATAATCTTTCTAATGTCCTTTTTATTGCTACTGCAAATAGGCTGGATACCATTCAGCCTGCCTTAAGAGATAGAATGGAAATAATTGAATTGACAGGCTATACGCTGGAGGAGAAGGTGCAAATTGCTAAAAAGCATTTAATCCCAAAGCAGAGAACAGAGCATGGATTAAAAGCCAAAGATGTAACAATTACCAATGAAGCTATTGCAAAAATAGTTGAGAGTTATACCAGGGAATCCGGAGTTCGAAATCTTGAGCGATTGATTGGCAAGGTGATTCGGTATGTTGCCAAATCTGTGGCTATGGAAGATGAATATCAAAAAAGAATAAATCCTGCTAAAGTCAGAGATATTTTAGGTGCAGAACACTTTGATAAAGAGTTATACGAAGACAATCTTAGCTCCGGCGTGGTTACCGGCCTGGCCTGGACACAGGTAGGAGGTGAAATATTGTTTATCGAATCCAGTTTGAATAGAGGAAAAGGGAAGCTTACTCTTTCCGGTCAACTTGGCGATGTAATGAAAGAATCTGCCGTGGCGGCCTTATCCTATTTGAAAGCAAATGCAGACAAGTTAGAGATTGATTATCGTGTTTTTGAGCGCTACGATTTACATATTCATGTTCCGGCAGGAGCTGTGCCCAAAGATGGTCCGTCCGCCGGTGTAACGATGTTTACATCGCTTGCTTCGGTTTTCACACAACGGAAAGTAAAAGCAAAACTCGCGATGACAGGAGAAATTACCCTTCGCGGTAAGGTTTTGCCAGTCGGAGGCATAAAAGAAAAAATACTTGCAGCGAGAAGAGCTGGGATCAAGGAAATTGTTTTATGCGAAAGGAACAAAAAGGACATTGATGAGATTGACGCAATTTATCTTTTATCTTTGAAGATCCACTATGTCAATACTGTTGATCAGGTAATTGAGTTGGCGTTGCTGGATGAAAAAGTAAAAAATCCCATGATCTTTGATATTAAAGAACCAGATAACCTGGTTTCTCAAAATTAGAAATAATAAAGATTAGTCTAAATGGATTCCATATTTCGAATCTATTGGAGGATTAATTGAAATTAAATTTTAAAGAAGTGTAAATGAAAGGATTTGAAGAACGTAATTTGACGCCCAGGCAAATTGTTGAGGAATTAGATAAATATATAATTGGGCAGGAAGATGCAAAGAAAAATGTAGCCATTGCAATGCGGAATCGATGGCGACGTATGAATGTGAAAACAGAAATCAAGGGAGATATTATCCCAAACAATATTTTAATGATAGGCTCAACTGGAGTTGGGAAAACAGAAATTGCACGAAGAATTGCAAAAATCACCAAAGCACCATTCACTAAAGTTGAAGCATCTAAATTTACTGAAGTTGGCTACGTAGGAAGAGATGTTGAAAGTATGGTGCGAGACCTGGTACAACAGGGTGTTAACCTTGTGAAGACCATGAAAAAGGAGATGGTTAATGAAAAGGCTGAAGAAAATGTAGAGAATATTATTCTGGACGCCTTAATTCCTCCAATAAGTCCTACAGCTGTTCCTAAAAGTCCGCTTGTTTCTGATGGCAATGAAATCCCTAAAACAGACGCTGAGCTAAATGTAAAGACCAGGGAAAGATTTAGGGAAAAAATAAGGAATGGAGAACTTGAAAACAGAAAGATAGATATCAGCATTAAGCAACCCAGTACCGGGGGCATTGGCATGATTGGGGGAGGTATGATGGATGAATCTTCTATGATTAATCTTCAGGAAATGCTTGGAAATATGCTGCCAAAAAAGACCAAAAAGAGGAAAGTGACGATTGGGGAGGCCAGGAAGTTTCTTATTGAGGAAGAAACCTCTAAGCTTATCGACATGGATGAGGTAAAAGAGGAAGCTATAGAAAGAGCTGAGAATTCGGGAATTATTTTCATTGATGAAATTGATAAAATTGCCGGAACTTCAAGGAAAGGATCGGGCCCGGATGTAAGTAGAGAAGGCGTACAAAGAGATTTGCTACCTATTGTCGAGGGAAGTACGGTAAATACCAAATACGGAATTATAAAGACTGATCATATATTATTTATCGCCGCAGGGGCCTTTAATGTTTCCAAACCTTCTGATCTTATACCGGAGCTTCAGGGAAGATTTCCTATCAGGGTTGAATTGAACAATTTGACAAAGGATGACTTCATTCGAATTTTAAAAGAACCAAAGAACGCGCTTACGAAGCAATATATAGCTTTATTTGATGCAGAGAATGTAGAAATATCCTTTAATGACAATGCGCTGGAATTACTTGCCGAAAAGGCTTTTCAAATCAATGAAGAAGTAGAAAATATAGGTGCCAGGAGGTTGCATACGGTTATGAGTCTGATATTAAATGATTTTTTGTTTGATGTCCCTGATGTAATTGGAGAAAATGCTAAAATTATCATTACTTCAGATATGGTGGAGGAAAAATTGACAGAGCTTGTAAAAGACAAGGATTTAAGTCAATATATTCTGTAAACGGAGGATTTGCGACTCAGATTCCCTGTTCAATAAATCATGCCTTAAAGTTT
>DAOVVI010000304.1 GCA_030637245.1 Cyclobacteriaceae bacterium | reverse complement strand
CACCAACTGGCGGGATAAACAAATTCCTGAAAAGCAGCAAATCGAATAGCAAAAGCAAGTTTATGCTTTATTTTCCCTGCAATTACCTCATCGTGCATGATCAGCCCTGCTATGGCCGGAACTCCGGCAGCTCTGCTTGGCCCATGAAAGTGTACACTCTCATCATCGAGAATTCCTTCATATGATTCCGCGTGAAAGATTCCATCACCATCGAGTCGATACTTCATCCCTGTAAAGGAAGCCCATGAACCATCGGTCAATTTTTTTGCTCCCCACATATCCCAGGCCAGTTTCCTCTCCCAATCTACAACAGCAAAATGCGAATCCTCTTCAGGATCTGGCCGTACAAAGTCCGGAATAGGAACGTCTCTGCCAAACCCCAACCCGAAACCATAATAATCACGTTTCGACAAGCGAAACTTTTTTTCATTTTCATCTAGTTTTCTCCGCTTAATATTATAGACCGGAGTATTGCTATCAACTTCATAAACCGGTATGGTCCATGCTGTATTATTAAATGCAAAATGATCGATGGAGGGTTCGAGTTTTAGTAATTCAATCCACTCATCGCTGCGAGGATCAATTTCGGGATTTTCCGGTAACGGTTGGTTCCAAAAACTATTATTTGAAAAGAAACGTTTTTGATTATCCGGATTAGTTAATGAACCGCATCCCAGACAACCAAGGAGTAAAAAAGTAAAACATATACACCAGATGAATATCTGAACACTTTTCGATTTCATAGCAATTCTAAATTATATTACTTCCGATAAATAATATCGGTGACCCCTCGAAAGTAAATTTAACTTTAAATTCTATTGAATCCATTTACTTTAAATATTACCTTCCGCAGGAAAAGGAAGTTACTCAAAACTAAATGCGCTGATAAACCAATCTTTTTTGTGATATGCTAAAAAAAGAAGATACTATTTTGATCATCGTTGATGTACAGGGCAAACTGGCACAATTGATGTACGAACGTGAAAAGCTGTATTTAAACCTGCAAAAAATAATTCAGGGCGCCAAAATTCTGAAATTACCTATCATTTGGATGGAACAATACCCCAGAGGTTTAGGGCCTACCATACCCGAGATTGTGAGTTTACTACCTGACCTCCAACCCATCCCTAAGATGAGCTTTAGTTGCTGCGGAGAAAGCCGATTTACGACTAAATTAAAAGCAATCGATTGCAATCAAATTCTGATTTCCGGTATCGAAACACATGTCTGTATTCATCAAACTGCTTTGGACCTGATCGAGATGGGATATGAAGTTCAAATAGTCTCCGACGCCGTGTCATCCAGATTAAAGGAAAACAAGGAAATCGGACTGCAAAAAATCGCTGCCTCTGGCGCTAAACTAACCAGTGTGGAAATGGCGCTATTTGAATTGATCAGAATAGCCGGCACTGAAGAATTTAAAGCAATCAGTAAAATCCTGAAATAGTTTTATGTATTG
This sequence comes from Cyclobacteriaceae bacterium, assembly GCA_030637245.1. Lineage (GTDB taxonomy): Bacteria > Bacteroidota > Bacteroidia > Cytophagales > Cyclobacteriaceae > JAAUQL01. Next base: position 2,525 of record DAOVVI010000304.1, on the reverse strand, counting down.
ACAATACAGATAGTATTTTTTATTTTCATAATAAATAAGCAAAACACAAGTCATGAAAGAGATTAGAACAATTGTTGAAAATCTTAAAATAGCAAACTCAAAAGGATTAAAAGCAGCCCTGGCAACTGTTGTAAAAGTATATGGTTCATCTTACCGAAGACCCGGAGCCCGTATGCTGATCAGGGAAGATGGATTCTGGTTTGGATCTGTAAGTGGAGGTTGCCTTGAAGGAGATGTGATCAGTAAGGCAAAAGAAGTTATGAAAACAGGTAAATCTCAACTTTTCAAATATGACACCAGGCAGAATGCGAAGAATGCATTTGGCATGGGATATGGTTGCAATGGCCTGTTAGAAATATTGATTGAACCTATTGATTACAATGAAAATAATCAATCTTTATCCATATTGAATCACCTTCTAACAGTGCAGGGACTCCAGGGACTTTCCACTATATATTATTCAGAAGATGACGAAATAACCACCTTGGGAGAACGATATCATTCTAATGGAACAGGATTTATCAGAAATGCAGCGTTGGCACAATTAGTAGAAAACGATTTGAAAACGGCTATCGAAGCGAATGAGACCTTATCAAAAACATATAAAATTGATAGTAAAAAAGTAAAAGTTCTTCATGAAGTATTTCAACCAAAGCTGAATATTCTGATATATGGCGCTGTATTTCATGTGATTCCTTTTATGAGAATTGCCAATGAACTTGGATATAATGTACATGTGACAGATTCTTTTGATCCCATTCAGCCGGTATGGAATTTCCCTAATTCTGATGAAATTACCATTATGGATGAGGCTGAAGTGAATGTGCTGATTGAGAACACACCAAACCTGGCGGTTGTATTTCTGACTCATAATTTCTTTTATATCAAAGAAGAATTGCCGAAAGTTTTAAAATCCGATGCTCCATATATTGGTATTTTAGGAAGCAGAAAGAAAACTCAAAAAATACTACGGGAGGCAGAGGTTAACGACGATAATTATTCGACTTCTGAGTTAGCTAAAATCCATTATCCAATAGGCCTGGATATTGGGGCGAATACACCGGAAGAAATTGCCTTATCCATTATAGCTGAAATCAGGGCATTTTTCTCAAATAAAACCGGCGAATCACTGAAGAAATCTGATGGATTTATTCATAAGAAAGTGGTTACTGGTTTCTAGGGGCTGGTTTTGGGTTCTGGGCACGCCTTTACTTCTTTGATACTTACATCATTTTTAACCGCAAATTATGAGTAGCTAAACTTTCAGCAAGTGGAAAATTTAACTAACAGCTAACAACTAAGAACCATCAACAAAAAACTTTGGGAGCATTAGAATTTAATATAGAAAGCGATCATCAGGAAAGAATCACCCTGTTTGCAGATGTGTTGCTGCCTGTTCCCATTCCCAAATTATTCACCTATCGAATCCCATTCGAATTGAACGATCACATGGGTATTGGGTATCGCGTCATTGTTCAGTTTGGTAAGAAAAAGATTATTACCGGGGTTATAGCCAAAATCCACGAAAATCCACCTGAGGTTTACCAGGCAAAGTACATTATCGATTTACTTGACGATGAGCCAATGTTTAATGAGAAACAACTCCATCTTTATGAGTGGATTGCCGGATATTACATGGCGACCATGGGTGAAGCGCTTAATGTTGGTATGCCTTCAGGGCTAAAGCTGGGCAGCGAGTCCAAAATTCAACTCAATCCTGGGTTTGATGCTACGCAGTTTTTATTTTCCTTTTCTGAAAAAGAGCAACGAATACTTAATATTCTCGAGCGCGACAAGGTTATAACTTATGGAGAAGCGGCACAAATTCTTCAAATCAAATCGTATCTGAATATTATAAAATCACTAATTGCCAAGGAGGCGATTCTGATATTTGAAGAGGTAAAGGAAAAATACGCCCCTAAAAAAGAGACATACGTAAAGCTTGCCCATCATTGGCTTCAGGAAAAATATCTGGAGGAACTGATGATAGAGTTAGAAAAAAAGCCAAAGCAACTGGATGTATTATTGGCTTATCTCAATTTAGTTCCGATTTTTAAGGACAAGGAGCTCAACTCGACAGGAGTATCTAAAAAGAAGCTATTGTCAGGGAACTTATCTGAATCCTCACTTAAAACACTCGAAAAGAACAAAGTATTTGAATCTTTCCGGGTGGTAATTCCTCGTTTCACATTGCCATCCGGCGAGGGAGATTATTCCATAAAATTGACTGAAATCCAGCAAATAGCCAAAGCTGAAATCCTGAAGGGTTTCGAGGAAAAACAAACCGTTTTGCTGCATGGCATTACCGGGAGTGGGAAAACTGAAATTTATATGGATCTGATCCATGATGTGCTGGAACAGGGAGAGCAAGTGTTGTATTTATTGCCGGAAATCGCGCTGACTACACAAATTGTCACCAGACTCCAGAAGGTATTCGGCGATCAGATGGGCGTATATCATTCCAAATACTCAGATAACGAACGGGTTGAAGTTTGGAAAGGATTAATTTCAGGCAGATTCTCATT
>DAOVVI010000233.1 GCA_030637245.1 Cyclobacteriaceae bacterium | reverse complement strand
TACAGAGCAAATTAAAATTAGATATTCAGAATTAGCAGAAGATACGTGTTGCCTGTCATGTGGCTCGGCTATTGATTATTCAAAAGCAAAGCCTGGCGAAGTATGTGTTGACTTGGGAAGTGGCAGAGGCACTGATGTATTGCGACTAGCTGAGGAGGTTGGGGAAGATGGTTTTGCGTTTGGTATTGATGTGTCTGATGGGATGCTAAAAAAAGCTGAAAAAAACGCTGCAAAGCTGGGTGTCACGAATGTAAAATTTATCAAATCCAAACTTGAAGATATTAAAATTCAGTCAGACACTGCAAACCTCGTTATTTCAAATTGCACAATTAATCATTCCGATGACAAGTACCTGGTTTGGAGTGAAATAGAACGAATATTAAAAAAGAGCGGTCGGTTTGTTGTGAGTGATATTTACTCCATAGGTGAAGTTTCCGACGAATACCGAAATGATCCACAGGCTGTTGCCGAATGCTGGGCCGGAGCTACTACAAAGCAAGAATATCTGGATACCTTAGTGAAGGTTGGATTCAAAGACATAGAAATAATAGAAGAAAGCGCACCTTATGAAAAAGGTAAAATTGAGGTGGTCAGCTTTACAATAGCAGGAAAGAAGAAGTGTTGTAGTTAATTTTTATTTATTTATTTATAATCAATTTAGTTAAATGAAGTCTTTAGTAAAACAAACTAAAAAAAGTGACGGAAAGGTAGCGCAATGTTGCGCTAAAAACTCAAAAAATGTAATGGGTTGTCACGACTAGAAATTATTGGGTCCAGGTAATAAATTTTATCTGGGCCCGATTTTTTTAAGACTTTTTAATTCAAATGGAATTTTCAAAACATAATATATTTTCAAAAATAGCTGATTCTCAAAACTATTTTATTGTCAACCCATTGTCGGGTCAGGCAGATATTTTAGACCCGGAAGAAGCGAAAAGATTCACTGATAATAGCCTCGAAGATAATCAGGAATTCGTTGAAAAAGGTTATTTGGTAAACCCGAAAGAGGAAGAGCAACTGTTCAAAAAAAAGTACCTGGATTTTATCGATGAACGGGACAATGACGAAGTTCAGCTATTTTTCACACCATGGTACACTTGCAATTTTGATTGCTCTTATTGTTTTCAGGACGAATATACAAACCCCAATGACAATGTAAAGGCTGAGGTAATTGATGCTTTTTTTAATTACGTAGATAAAAATTTAGCCGGGAGACAAAAATACATAACCATATTTGGCGGCGAACCATTATTGAACTCTCCGGCGAAAAGAGAGTCCATTGTCCAGGTTATTACAGGGGCAAATAAACGAAATCTTGATATTGCCATAGTAACGAATGGTTATTATATACCCGATTATATTGACATTCTAAAAACCGCCAATATCAGAGAAATCCAGGTTACTTTGGATGGGACTCAACATGTTCATGATTCACGAAGGATGTTAAAAGGCGGCAAGGGTAGTTTTAATAAAATTGCCGAAGGTATAGATTTGCTGCTCGAAAACAACATTCCTATTAACCTGAGAATGATTGTTGATAAAGACAACGTAAACAATCTTCCTGACTTAGCCCGGTTTGCCATTGAAAAAGGCTGGACAAAAAGCCCATATTTTAAAACAGCTTTAGGCAGAAATTACGAGCTACATCATTGTCAAACCAATAATCAAAGGCTATTCTCGCGAATAGAAATGTATAAGCAGATTTATGACATTGTAAAAGAAAATCCTGAAGTATTAGAATTTCATAAACCTGCATTTTCCATATCAAAATTTATTTTTGAAAATGGCGAATTGCCAAATCCATTATTTGATTCATGTTCCGGAGGAAAAACTGAATGGGCATTTGATTATTCAGGGAAAATTTATTCTTGTACAGCTACCGTAGGAAATCAAGGTGATGAACTGGGTACTTTTTATCCAAAAATAGATTTAAACGAAGATTTAATCGAAGAGTGGGAAGATCGTGATGTTTTATCTATTAAGGAGTGTACTAACTGTCCGGTAAGATTGGCCTGTGGGGGTGGCTGTGCTGCAATTGCCAAAACCAGGACAGGAAAGATACAATCACCTGATTGCAGACCTATAAAAGAATTACTTGAACTTGGTGTGGGTTTGTACAGTGAAATTGAAATTAATTAATATTAGCATTTATAATGAAAGAGATAAATCAAAAAGAATTTGAACAGGAAGTAATAAAAGGCGGAAAAGTTGCCGTTGACTTTTATTCTACTGAGTGCCCTCCCTGTGAAGCGCTTGCACCTAAATTCGACAACTTATCGAAGTTGTATGGTGAAGAAGTTAAATTTGTTAAAATTTTCAGACAGGAAAACCGTGAATTGGCTGAAAGTCTTGAGGTGAATGGATCTCCAACAGTCATTTTTTACGATAACGGAAATCTTGTCGGCGATAAATTAACCGGCGGTATTAAGCGTTCGGAGCTTATAAGCAATTTAAACTCACTGATTCCAGAAGAGAAAGTAGAAGAAATTGCAAGTAAGATCAAACCGCGTGTTTCCGAATATGATACGTTGATTTTAGGAGGAGGTCCTGCCGGGCTTACTGCCGGTTTGTATCTCTGTCAGGCAAGAGTTAAAGCTGCCCTTGTTGATATTCAATTGCCCGGAGGTCAGATATCTACAACACATAAAATCTCTAATTATCCTGGATTTGTGGAACCTCAACCAGGTTACATGTTGGCGCACTTCATGTCGGAGCAAACCAAAATTTGTGGAACCAAGTACAAAGTTGCCGTTGATGTTGCCCACGTTGACTTGAAAAATAAAACCATTGTAGTTGACGAATTTGAAACCATTAAAGCTAAAAAAATCATTCTGGCTACGGGTGCATCTCCAAGGTACCTGAATGTGCCCGGAGAACGGGAATTGAAAGGTAATGGCATTTCGTACTGTGCAACATGCGATGCCAAGTATTTCAATGATAAAGAGGTGATTGTTGTAGGCGGAGGAAATACAGCAATAGAGGAGGCTGATTTCATTGCCAAATTTGCTAAGAAAATAACCATAATTCACCAGTTCGATAAATTACAGGCCAACAAAGAAGCCCAGGAAAAAGCATTTTCCAATCCAAAAATTGAATTTGTTTTTGATACGGAACCTAGAGGTTTTGAGAGAAATGGCAACAAGGTTAAGGTGCAAACTGAAAATATAAAAACTAAAGAAACGAAAACTTTAGAAGGCGATGGCGTCTTTATTTTTGTAGGCATGCAACCAAATACCTCCTCATTCGAAGGGGATTTGGAAACTGATGATTGGGGTTATATTAAAACCAATGAAGATATGCTCACAAATATCGATGACGTATATGCGGTTGGAGATATTAGAAGCAAGAAATACCGACAAATAACCACCGCTGTGGCAGATGGTACCATAGCAGCGATATCTGTTACCAGGGAGTTGGATAGTTATTAAGTAATCTTTAAAAAATTGGATATGAAATCCATCCGTGAGCTTCATGGGTGGATTTTTTTATTTAAATTAATCCACAATGATTAACAGATAAGTGATATTGCTTAGAATTGTGAAATTCTCCATAAACTTATCCCCCCGGCGCAAGTGTCTCACTTATACCTCCTATCCATAAACCACAAGTTGCCCAATGCTAAACTTGCTGTATTTGGGGGAGTCATTGAGGGAGGCAAAATTCACCCTGACTTTCTGACGGGATCTTCTTTTTATTACTTTTTCATACTTTGGATTGACTTCACTTCCATAATCGCATTTACTGCAAATAAAAGTTTGTCGATTGGGAAAAATCAATTAGGAATCATTACTAAAAAAACTTAAATTTAATTAGGTATATAGAAAAGTCATGAAACATATACTCAGATTTTTATTATATCTTTTTCTTATTGTTTTCTTCAATATTTCCCTTCTGAAAAAGCATTGCTACGGGCAAGATATTTTGGCCCTTAATTACGGAGAAAAAATTAAGGTAAGCATCATTTCGATATCAAAAGAGCATATTACATTTTATAAATGGGAAGATTTGGATGGAAAGGTAATTAAACTAAACCGTAAACGTATAAAATGGTATAGACCCGAATCGTGGACAAAAGAAAGATTTTCATTTTCATTTTCTTTTGGAGGCGTTCCCTACGGTACCTCAACAAGTTTGAAAAAGTTTATGAAGGATAATGGCTATCAGGGTAGTGTCGCCAGTTGGTGGGGTAATACTATAGAATATCCTAAGGCAAATGTCAAAATCCCATGGATGCTTGAATTTGAATATATTTTTAAGCCACCTCATGGAATCTCATTAGCATATGCGGCAGCGAATAATGGTTCTGTTACAGGGTATTCTCGCTACCAAAAAGTTTATCCAGAAGTTCACTATGAAAATCCACAATTATTGGTGTTTTATAAACATTATTCAAAAAGTTTCAGGTCGAATATTCAAGCTGGGTTTTTAATAAACTTTTGTTCTTTTTCAACTGTTGAAAATGCTAATAAATCATATAAGAAATCAAAATATGATCTTGGCTTGATGGTAGGCTATGCTGGATCTATTATTGAAAAAGATATATTTTTCCTTCGATTTCAGTCCCAATTTAAATATGTGCCGCCAATAAAATTCTCTGGTGAGATTGGATTACTCGCTAATGAAGAAATCGGCCTTAGTAGTTTATTCCTTGGGATACAGACTGGATTTAAAATATATCCTGTTAAAAAGT
>DAOVVI010000488.1 GCA_030637245.1 Cyclobacteriaceae bacterium | reverse complement strand
TGTGTCGATAATAGTTCCATCCTGATCGACGGCAAACATAAATCCTCCGTGCTTTGTATCAATACAATGACGAAGCCAAAAAGGGATGATATTTTGCAATAATCCATCCTTATAAATAGAAATATAAAGGTCTATATCTTGTTTTGTCATTATTCTGATTTTAAAGATTTAATTGTCAATCCTTCCAATGATTTTTCCTTTTCAGAAATCATGTAACTGGCTAACAAACCGATAGCAACGGAACTCGCCATGCCGACAAAGCCAAATAGCATAAGGTGAATATCTGTCGTCATCTTTACGATTAACACGATTAAAAAACCTCCAAGAAAGCCAATAATCGCAGCGTTGCCCTTAATCCTGGGAATGAATATTCCCATAAAAAATAATCCACCTAAGCCACTTGCAAGCAGACCAAGAATATAATTGAAATAGTCAAAAAGAGAGAGAATATTCCACATCGCCATGAGTAATGCCAGTCCAACTCCTAAACTTCCAAAGATGATCCCGGATAATCTGGCAATAAAAAGATAATGTTTATCAATTTTACTCTTTACAAACTTCTGATAAAAATCTGTAGTGAAGGCCGTAGAAAGTGAATTGATGCTTGACGAAACTGTGGACATGGTAGCTGCAAAAATTGCAGCAATCAAAATCCCTGCAATACCCTGAGGCATTTTTGTCATGATAAAGTGAGGAAATATGGAATCCGGATTTCCCATAGACACATTAAGTTGATCAGGGTTTGTTTTGTAGAATGCAAAAAGAGCGGTCCCGATAAAATAGAAAACTACGGAAACAATGATGCTTAACACACCATTCAGATAAATACTTTTCGCGGCAGATTTTTCATCCTTTGTTGTCAGGTATCGCTGAATTACTGTTTGGTCGCTGCTATAGGAAATCAGGTTATTGGCTATTCCACCTAGCAGAACGACCCAAAAGGTGGCGCTTGTAAAGCTCAAAGTCATATCAAATGTCTTTAATTTTTCGTGCTCAATAGTGATATCAATAAGTTTATTGACTCCCCCCTCTGTTCCTGAGACAAGGAAAACAACTGCTAAAACCGCTCCACCAAGCAATACAAATCCCTGGATAACATCTCCCCAAATTACGGCTTCTACACCGCCCATGGTACAATAGATAATTGTAATTACACCCATGAGAATAATGCATATATATATATCGATCCCTGTTACAGTAGTCAGTGCAAGTGAAGGAAGAAAAAGAACAAGCGCTGTTCTTGCCACCATAAAAACTATAAAAATCGAACTTGCCAATAACCTCGAGGTGTAATTAAATCTATTCTCAAGGTATTCATAAGCTGTTGTAACTTTAAGCCTTCTGAAAAATGGCAGATAGTACTTGACTACCGGAATGGCCATGACAAAAATGGTTACCGCCATCATGAAATATCTCCAATCTGTAGCATAGGTTTTAGCCGGAATGGCCATAAAAGTAATGGCACTGAGCATAGTTGCGAATATACTCATGCCTGCAGCCCACCAGGGGATACGTTCTCCACCTTTGAAAAAGTCCTCTGTGCTACTTTCTCTTTTCATAAAGAAATACCCCAGGTAAAGCATGCCTATCAAATAAAAGACAAGTAATACCCAATTAAGCAAACCAAAATTTGCCTCAACTTTTTCGGTGCCCCGGTAAACCTTGGGAGAACGAACCCCGGGCATTGTTTCTCCATTGATTACATACCAGTAATTTTTGGTTTTAACCATCGGAGCTCCTGCCGGTCCGGGGTATGGATAATCATCAATTTTAGTCCAGGTATCTGTGATGGTGTGATACACCAAAACATCCTTGTTAAATTTATACCACTCCGGTGAGTGTGTGAAATAATCATACTTTTCCTGGCCAAGTTCTTTTATGTGTGTGCTGTCTCCTGACTTTACTGCATTGGCATATCGACGCTCAAGTACCCAGGCATTGTAAAAAATTTTCCTGTCCACGCCGCCAACAAATAAAATATGGTGAGCTCCTATATGAATCCCACTGCCACCATGCAATGAATATAGTTTTCCATTCTTTGGATTAATATCTGATATTTTAGACCATGATTTGGTTTTAGGATTATACTCCAATCCATCCGTAGTAATTGATGGGTTTTCGTCACCTTCCGGAAAACTTGATCCACTGAAAAGATAAAAGTGTGCTTCTTCCGCAGAGTTTTGCCCAACTCCAACCGGTTGCAGCCTGGCTGGTCCGGGGAAATCATCAAGCTCAACCCATCTAAATTCTTCAGTATCAATTTTAGACAAATCGAGGGAAAGAAATTTATTTGCCAATTGATCGTCAGCTTTACCACCAGCCACAAAAATTTTATCATCGACCAATGCCGCCGCCATATTTGTCATACGAAAAGGCAAAGCCGGCCATTCCCGAATATCAATTTCTTTTTTTTCGGAATCCCAAGTCAGTAAATGTACTCTGGAAAAACTCTGATTAAGATTATTCCCACCAATACAAACTATCCCTTTATCCGTAGTTACTGAAGCTCCATAGGCCACTGGGTATGGAAATTTTGTACTAATTTCCAATTCCTTGTTTTTTTCATCCAAGACAAAAATATCCTCATAGTATTTTTTTATCCCACCTTCATAGACCGG
>DAOVVI010000383.1 GCA_030637245.1 Cyclobacteriaceae bacterium | reverse complement strand
TATTTGCTGCGCCAGGAAATTAACAATGTTTCCGAGGCTCTTGTGTTTGTAGGAATAAATAAATTGAGAAATATGATTGTCCTGGCAGCCCTTAAGCATATTTTTGAAAATACCGGGGAATATGAAAAATTTTCCATAAAAGCTCTATTTTTATTTAAAAATCATAAACATGGACAGCTTTTTTTTATTTATAGGAGGCATAGGCGGATTCGAGTTAATACTTATTTTTATCATACTTGGCCTTCCCGTTATACTTTGGTTGTGGTCGCTCATAGATTGTTTGAAAAGTGAGTTTAAAAATCACGATAAGATAGTGTGGATTCTTTTGATCATTTTGCTTCCAATTTTAGGAGCTATACTATACTTGATAATTGGGAGGAAGCAGAAAGTCTAAATTGCTATTTTCTATCATGGTGTCAGGTAAGATTTAGCTTTCAAAAAATGGAGGCCCCATAGAGTCATTAAAGGGATGTTCTCAACTTATTTTAATTCCGCAAGCACTGTTTTTCCAGCCCAGGTTTTTTGATTAATTTTTACATTGATTTTGGCCTCGAGGGGCAGAAAGACATCAAGCCGGGAGCCGAATTTAATAAAGCTGAATTCCTGACCCTGTGAGACTTCATCATTTACTCCAATATAATATTTTATTCTTCTTGCAACAGCTCCGGCAATTTGCCTGGTCAGAATTTGAAGTCCATCATTTAGCTCATAAACGATCGTAGTTCTTTCATTTTCTGTGCTCGATTTCGGATGCCACGCCACAAGGTATTTACCGGAATGGTATTTAATGTATTTTATAATTCCCCCAACAGGATTTCGATTTATATGCACATTGAGCGGTGACATGAAAATAGAAATCTGAATTCTTTTTTCATTGAGATACTCAGTCTCTTCTGTTTCTTCAATTACAACCACCTTTCCATCAGCAGGAGCAAGCACATGCTTTGGATTAACATTGATTTCTATCGAAGGACTTCTGAAAAACTGAAGCACCAAAAGGAAAAATATAGTACTTGACAAATAAGATAAATAAAGGAACTGATCCGGAGTGTTAAAATAATTCAAACTGATATTTATTAGTAAAAGAACTATTAATAGAATACTTAAAATAGACCTACCTTCCTTATGAATACTCATATAAAATATTAAAACTCTAAAATCCGCCTCTAAATCTGCTAGCCTTGGCAACCCTATCAATGGCTACAATATAAGCTGCAATTCTTAGTGTAACATTGTATTTAATAGCTGTTTTATACACATATTCAAATGCATTGCGCATAATCCTGTCTGAACGGCGATTGACTCTTTCTTTTGTCCACTTATACCCAAGCCTGTTTTGAACCCATTCAAAATAAGAAACCGTAACACCACCGGCATTGGCCAAAATGTCAGGAACGACAATAATTTCCTTTTCTGCTATAATATCATCTGCCTTGGCAGATGTTGGTCCGTTTGCCCCCTCTACGATAAGCCGGGCTTTTATCTTCTCAGCATTTCTCATGGTGATCACATCTTCCATGGCTGCGGGCACCAACACATCTACTTCCAATGTCAATAATTCATCGGTGTTATCCATCTTTTCAGCACCTTCAAAATTATCTAAAGTCCCCCTGTTATCTAAACGGTAATTAATCGCATTTTCTATATCAATTCCATCTTTATTATAATAGGCTCCCGTAATATCGCTTATTGCAATGACCTTGGTTCCTCTTTCTGTCAACAATTGGGCAGCATGCGAACCCACGTTACCAAATCCCTGCACGGCTACAGTACTATTATACGGATTAATTTTAAGTTTTTCCAAAGCAGAAAGTGTAGATACCATCACGCCACGACCGGTCGCCTCAACTCTTCCTGCAGATCCTCCCAGTACTCCCGGTTTCCCGGTGACAACACCATTGACGGTCATGCCGCTGTTGCGTGAATATTGGTCCATCATCCAGCCCATCTCTCTTTGGCTGGTTCCCATATCCGGGGCAGGGATATCGGTATCAGGGCCAAATACATTGTATAATGAGGTAGTATATGCGCGGGTTAATCTTTCTATTTCACCCGAGGACATTTGCCTTGGATTGCAGCAGATACCGCCTTTTGCGCCTCCAAAAGGTATATCGACTACTGCACATTTCCAGGTCATCCATGCTGCAAGCGCTTTAACTTCATCGAGATTCACGTGCGGATCAAACCTGACCCCTCCTTTTGATGGACCAAGTACATTGTTATGAATCACCCTATAGGCCTCAAAAACCCTAATTGATCCATCATCCATGGTAATCGGAATATTTACTATTACCTGCTTGTCAGGCGATTTTAAAACATTGTAAGTCTCTTCATTAAGTCCGAGATGTTGTGCGGCAATCCTAAATCTGGACATCATGGATTCGAAAGGATTTTCTTTATCTTTTATTGGAGCAGGTTCGACGTATCCCATTTCAAAAAATTAAAATTATTTACTGATAAACTGGCCCAAAATTATAAAATTTTTGATTAGATATCCTTTAGATTATGAATATTAATTATCTAAAAAAGTTTTAGAAAAGCAGCGATAAATGGCAGTGATAATAATAGTGCATCAAACCTGTCAAGAAAACCTCCATGACCTGGAATGGACTCACCTGAATCTTTAATTTTAATACTTCTCTTAAAGAGGGATTCCACTAAATCTCCATAAGTACCGGCAATTACTGTGAGTATTCCTATGGTCATCCATTTCCACATTGGCAATATATCAACGTAGTTGGAAATGAGATATGCAATGGCAAAAGTAAGTAAGGCTCCTCCTACAAATCCTTCCCATGATTTTTTTGGTGAAATACGCGAGAAAAGCTTCGTTTTGCCAAATAATGTACCGGCAAAATATCCTCCGGTATCACTTGCCCAGGTTAGCAGCAAAATACCGGTAACCAATTCAAAATGATAATTACCCATACAAAACGCAATTACATGGAGTAACGAAAATGGAATGGCAACATATAATATACCCAGGAAGGTATAAGCAATATTGGCGAATGGTCTGATCTCTGATTTTTTATAAAGTTTTATAAAATAAATGATAGAACTAAAAGGAAAGACAAGATAGAATATCCCTGAATCAATCAGATCCATTTGTACTAAAAATGTAAATGTATAGATGAGGATACCTGTTAGAGATCCCCAAAATGTAAGTGGAAGAAACCCGGCAATACCAACTAATTTATAGAACTCCCGAATGGAAAAAAATGTAATGATTAAGAATACAACAAAGTAACTCCATGCCTGCCAATAGATTGCTGATATAATGATAATGACGCCCAGGATCGCAACAATTACGCGCTGAGTGAGATTATTATATTTATTTAAATGTGATCTCATCATTTACAATCTTCATTGCTTT
>DAOVVI010000445.1 GCA_030637245.1 Cyclobacteriaceae bacterium | reverse complement strand
CGTGAGGTTTATTCATCTCTGTTCTACAAGCGATATTTTACCTTCGTTTGGCAGGACGGAATAAAGTACAAAGTATCCTAACGGGCTTTTATGAATATCCAGAATAAGCGGATTATCACCTTCACTTCCTTTATCTAACATAGCTGTCTTCCAGGTTTCTGGCACAAATGTTTTCAAAGTAATCGGGACATCATATACTTCTGAATTCAAGTCGGACGAAATATTTACAACGATTTTATCATCACGCACTATACTGCTTATTACCGCGCTCTTTCGTTCCCTGATATATTTTGTTACATCAGCAAAAGTGGCAACCCACAAATACGCTTCCTTTTCTTTCATATAATTGAAATATTCCTCCAGCTCCTCTCCTGTCCTGGGTTCCCATCCAATACCGTTTACTCCGTGAAATACGAGCACCAGCCAGATATTATCATGTGCATAGCAGGTATCCACCCATGATTTCATCACTTCCATGCTGATATCGGTAAGCGGACCTCTTTGCCACTGGACATATTCCTTCTCTGATGTACCGGGTTGTCGATTACTGGATCGGTTGAGTTCATCGAGATAAGGTTCCGGCATTCGGTTTCTTAGTGCCGGGTAAATTTTATATGCATACTCCATTACACGCTCGTCTTCCGTACCATAGGGACACTCTACAGAAAATGTATATTTCTCCCCCAAAAATTTCCGGATGTCCGCTTTACTTTGTTCGAGCTCGTATTGAAGGTTTACCTCGTCTAGAACGGCCAACCGTGGATGTGTTATGGTGTGACTGGCTATTTCATGCCCTTCAGCGGTATAAGCTTTGAAATCTTCCCAGGTAGTTGTGTCTATTTTGCTATTATGAAAAATGATTTCATCAGAAATAGGTAATTCACCGCTTCTTAATTTCTCATACCCATCATCAATTAGATCATAAGCTTCGCTCACCTTCCCGGATTCAAAAAGTGAACCTGCCCTTGTATGATATCCAATCGCTTCATCACTGCCGGTGAATCCAATAGCAGATGCCCTTTCAAAAAAATTGTCCTGGTTGGTTTTACTTGAGGCTGTCTCTTCAATAATTTCCTGAAATGGCCTGCCGATAAACTTCCCCCGTACCGATCCATTTACTTTTCCTGTATTGATATAAAATGTGCCTGGAAAACTTAGTCTATTCATAATTGGCCTGGCTACTGTAAATTGATTGATTGTGCCATCATCATAGGTTAAGGATATTGCTGATTTCTTATCATCTTGCCATTTAGTAATGATGGTGTTACCAACAGTATCATTTTTCAAATTAGAACAGGAAATAAATATGAATAATATTCCGAGTATGGTAATGCTATTTTTCATGAGTTCATTTGCAAGTTTAAATGTGAATGAATGTAACCCTTTATTTTATCAGATTCAATTAGTACACTTCAAAAGAATTTGTATTTTTTTGACATTCAAATAGTTAAAACAAACACTAATTTAGGTGTAATCCATAACCATTTAATCACTGCCTGTTAAATCACTATAAAAACCATTAAACATTCCAAATCAACAAATCCCTTATTGGACCATAAAGAGTTGTAACCTCTGCAGAAGGATTGCCTATTTATACAGTCAACGTGGGAAACTTGCCCTCGTAAAACCCTGAGCAAAGTTGTTTGATATCATCAGTGAAACACGGGTATCCTTGGGCAGCGGTCAGCATTGGGCGCATCCGGTGATCAACAATGGCCGGCTTTTATAAGGCATGGAGACACTTTAATAGCTTATAAGATAAAGTAACAGGTTGCATTTATCTCTTTGGATATATGACTTTAATCATGATTAAAGGAGGTATAAATTTGGATTTTTTTTATACTATTAAGCTACTTCAAAATTAATACAAAATTGATATTCATCTTGAAAAAATTGTTGTCGATCAGGATTCATCTTTGATTCTAATATTTATTTTTCTGTTTAATTTTTTTTACAATGAGACTTATTGTTGGAATTTTTATTTGTGTCCTTTTTAATACCAACTTATTTTCACAGAATGTTCAATGGAGAGGCCCCGACAGATCTGGGAAATATCCTGAAACAGGATTACTCCAGGAATGGCCTGAAGACGGCCCGGAAATGATGCTGAAAGTGGAGGGTATCGGAGCCGGTTTTTCCACACCTGTCCTATATGAAGGGATAATTTATGTTACAGGTAAAAAAGACGAAGATGATTATCTCAGCGCCATCAACCTGGAAGGGAAGACACTATACCAGGTAGCATATGGGAAATCATGGACCAAATCCTACCCTGAAACACGAAGCACCCCAACCGTTGAGGGCGACAGGATATATGTGATCAGTGGTACCGGTCAGGTAGTATGCCTGAATAGAAAAAATGGGGAAACAATATGGAGCGTTAATGCCAGTGAAAAATATAAGGGAGAGATCCATAGATGGGGTGTTGCTGAATCACCATTGGTTATTGATGAAAAGGTAATATATACGAATGGAGGAGATGAGGCTTCCGTAATTGCTTTTAATAAAATAACAGGAGAAAAAGTATGGACCACTGAAAGCATTGGAGGATCCCGTACGTATGTTTCCCCGGTAATATATCAGAATGGGAATGTACGATTGATTGTTGCCTCAACATCCGACTATGTAATTGGTATCGAACCGGAATCCGGAACAATAACCTGGAAATATAAATATCTACCCGATGGTGTAGTTGGAGGAAGACCAACCAATAGTACGAATTCGGCAATTGTCAAAGGTAATGAGATCTTTATTTCCAAAGGATATGACCAGTACGGTGTTATGCTCCAGGTGTCTGAAGATGGTGCAAATGTTATCGAAAAATGGCGAACAAGTGTGTTGGATACCCATCATGGACATTATGTGAATGTAGGTGACTTTATCTATGGGTCCAATTGGGAAAGCAACAGTCAAGGGAATTGGGTCTGTCTGGAATGGGATACCGGAAAAGTAATGTATGAGG
>DAOVVI010000123.1 GCA_030637245.1 Cyclobacteriaceae bacterium | reverse complement strand
TCGATGCCCAATAAGTGCCTAAATTGACTTAATCCAATAATAATGGCTGCAGAGGAAGTGTACCCGCTAATGACAGGTTGGGATAAAAAATTGACCAGAAAACCCATGCGAAAAATGCCGAAAAGCAGTTGCAATATCCCTACAATTAGCGCGAGCAGTATTGCCAGGCCAATATATGCTTCAGATCCCTGATCGGCAAACTCAGATATTCCGGCGACTATCAACAGGGATATCATAGCTGCCGGAGCCACAGACAGTTGCCTGGAAGTGCCAAAGATCGAATAGATTACTTGTGGTAAAAAAGCAGCATAAAGTCCATAAATCGGCGGTAACCCGGCAATCATGGCATAGGCCATTCCCTGGGGGATTAGCATAACGCCTACCGTAAGTCCAGCCCAAAGGTCTCCTTTGAAATCAACTTTTTTGTAGGTTGGTAGCCATTCAAAAATTGGTAAATTATTCTTGATGTGCACTTTTCCTGTCAGAATTTAGGTTGCAAAATTACTGACCTAATCTAATGAATTCTTTGATAATGATTACAAGATAATAATCGTCTTAGTATCCAATCAGATATTTTCAGATTCTACTTCTTTGGAAATAACCGTTTCAGACGCCATCTCTTTTTCAGCTACTTTTTCTTTGAAAAAATGTTTCTGAAAGATTAATATGATAGAAACACCGATAAAAATCGAAGCGTCAGCTATATTGAAAATCGGCCATAATGAAAGGTAATCTCCTCCAAATATTGGTACCCAATCAACTACTCTTCCCTCCCAAATGTCAACATAAAACATGTCGATAACCTGTCCGTGAAACCATGGTGTCGGAACATTTCCCGGTACATTCCCATCAAGGAATACGCCATAAAATGTACTGTCAATGACGTTGCCGACTGCACCTCCCAATATCAATGCAATGCACCAGCTAAGACCCTGAGGGACACCATTTTTGACCAGACTATACAGGTAATAGCCAATACCAACCATAGCTATTAGCCTGAAGGTGGTAAGCGCCAATTTGCCAAATTCAGAACCAATCTCCAGGCCAAATGCCATCCCTGGATTTACAGTATAGTGAATTTTAAACCATTCTCCGAAAACGGGAAACTCCTGCCCTAGGTCCATATTGTAATATATCAGCAACTTAACAACCTGATCAAGTAAGATAATTCCAATAGTGAGCAGGTAAAATCTAAAATATTTCATTTCAGTCTTTAAATCTTTTTTGGTTTAAAATCTAATTTCTAACACTTAATTCTCATTTTGGTTTTAATACTTCAATATTAAGTTTGATAATGAGGTCATCAATTTCCATCTCTTTGTAATTCTGAATCCCCTGGATCACATCCAGTTCAAACGCCTGGGTTTCTTCACAAATATATTCACGATTGTCCTGAATACTATCCGTAACTATTTGATTTTCGTCATCCACCAAAATTTTGATCTTATCCTGAACATCCATTCCAAGATCTTTCCTTAAATTTTGAATTCTATTTACAAGATCACGGGCAATTCCTTCTTTTTGCAGTTCATCGGTGATGTTAATATCAAGCGCTACGGTAATTCCTCCTTCAGTCGCAACGGTCCATCCAGGGATGTCTTCGGACTGAATCAATAAATCATCATCAGAAAGCATGATGGATTCTCCATTCAAATTCAGGGGATAAGAACCAACTATTTCAAATCTGGAAATCGCCTCTTGATCCAAGCCTGCAATGATTTTTGACAACTCCTTCATTTTCGGGCCATATTTTTGACCAAGTTTCCTGAAGTTTGGTTTCGCTTTCTTAATAATTATACCTGATGTATTGTCAACATATTCGATAGACTTAATATTGACTTCATTTAAGATTATATTTTCTACTGCCTGAATTTGATCCTTTGTCTTTTTGTCAAGAACTGGAATTAGAACCCGGGAAAGCGGTTGCCGTACTTTTAGCTTATGCTGTTTTCGCAGTGAATGTACCAGTGAAGATATATTCTGTGCCAGCGTCATTTTCTGCTCAAGATCCTCATTGATCAAAGAAGGATCAGATTTTGGAAAATCAGTCAAATGAATAGAATTTGCTCCATATTCATTTTCAATGGTCAAGTCCAAGTAGAGTTTATCCATATAAAAGGGCGCAATTGGAGATGCTAATTTTGCTGCCGTTTTTAAGCAAGTATGCAATGATTGATATGCTGCTTTTTTATCTTCATTTAGTTCACCTTTCCAAAACCTCTTCCGGTTGAGCCGGACATACCAGTTACTCAAATCATCGATAACGAAATTTTGGATAGCTCTCGCCGCCCTTGTTGGCTCATAATCTTCATAAGCAGAGTCTGCCTGGGAAATAAGTGTATTCAATTTTGAAATGATCCATTGATCACTTTCAGATCTTCTATCTAACGGTATTTGTTCATCTTTCCAATCAAAATTATCGAGATTGGCATAGAGCGCAAAGAATGAATATGTGTTTTGCAATGTCCCAAAAAACCGTCGCTGCGCTTCCACAATTCCATTGCTATCAAATTTCAGGTTATCCCATGGATTTGCATTACTGATCATATACCACCTTGTAGCGTCTGGACCATAATCCGCCAAAGTTTTGAATGGATCAACCGCATTTCCCAAACGTTTAGACATTTTGTTGCCGTCTTTATCCAATACAAGTCCATTGGATATAACGTTCTTGAATGCCACACTGTCAAACAACATAACAGCTATGGTGTGAAGAGTAAAAAACCATCCACGAGTTTGATCTACCCCTTCAGCGATAAAGTCTGCGGGGTATTTACTTTTAAATAATTCTTCATTTTCAAATGGATAATGCCACTGTGCATAAGGCATTGCGCCAGAGTCAAACCAAACATCGATCAAATCAGGCTCCCTGAACATTTTTTGTCCGGATGGAGAAACAAGGAAAATATTGTCCACATATGGTCTGTGAAGATCAAAATCTTCCGGAATTTGTTGATCCATGAATCCAGCTTCGATGGCTTTGGAAACTTCTTCTTTTAATTCAGCTATGGATCCGATGCATATTTCCTCTTTGCTATCTTCAGTTCTCCAGATTGGTAATGGTGTTCCCCAAAATCTTGACCTGCTCAAATTCCAATCAACCAGGTTCTCCAGCCAATTCCCAAATCGGCCTGTTCCGGTTGATTCAGGTTTCCAATTGATGGTTTTATTAAGTTCCACCAATCTATCCTTATAAGCCGTTGTCTTTATAAACCATGAGTCCATGGGATAATAAAGCACAGGTTTGTCGGTTCTCCAGCAATGCGGGTAGGAGTGCACAAATTTTTCAACCTTGAACGCTTTATTCTCTTCTTTTAGCTTAATTGCAATTAGTACATCCGTCGATTTATAATTTGGATCATCCTCATCATCCCCGGTGTAGTTTTTTACATACATTCCGGCAAAGTCTGTGATCTCTTTTACAAACCTTCCTTGCTTATCAACAATAGGTACATCTTTGCCATTTTCATCCTTTACTAAAACTCCGGGCACGTTATTTTTCGTGCTTACCAGATAGTCATCTGCCCCAAATGTTTTAGCAACGTGAACAATTCCGGTACCATCTTCGGTAGATACAAAGTCCCCTGCCAACACAGTTAGCGCTGGCGCTGACAGTGGAACATAAGGTAATAATTGCTCAAATTCCATACCTACCAGATCACTCCCTTTAATATGCGCAACAATTGTCCACGGAATAAGTTTATCTCCGGATTTATAATCGTCAAAACTCAATTTTTCAGATTTGGGATTAAAAAATGCTGATAGGCGTGCCCTGGCCAGGATCACGTTGACCGGCTCATAGGTATATTGATTGAAAGTTTTGATTTTGACATATTCTATCTTCTTCCCAACTGCCAGTGAATTGTTTGCAGGCAATGTCCACGGGGTAGTGGTCCATGCAAGAAAATAATCATTGTCTGTTCCTTTGATCTTAAACTGGGCAACAAGAGAAGTGTCTTTAATATCTCTGTACGCACCAGGTTGATTCAGTTCATGGGAACTTAATCCTGTACCGGCTGCGGGGGAATAAGGCTGAATCGTATAACCTTTATATAGAAGTCCTTTATCATAAAATTTCTTAAGCAGATACCACAGGGTTTCCATATATTTCCTCTCAAAGGTGATATACGGATTATCAATATCTACCCAATACCCCATTTTTTCTGTCAGATCATCCCATTCACTCTTAAATTGCATTACTGCCTCGCGGCATTTTTGGTTGTATTCTTCAACTGAGATCTTCTTCCCAATATCCTCCTTGGTAATATTCAATTGTTTTTCTACCTGAAGTTCGACAGGTAGTCCATGCGTATCCCAGCCGCCTTTGCGCTCAACCTTGTATCCTTTAAGTGTTTTAAACCTGCAGAATATATCTTTTACGGCCCTCGAAATAACGTGGTGGATTCCTGGGGTACCATTGGCCGAAGGAGGCCCTTCATAGAAAGAGAATTCTTCTTGCTCCTTTCTGTTTTCCAATGAAGCTTCAAAGATGTTATATTTTTTCCAGTGGGATAGCATTTCTTTCCCCACTTGAGCTAAATTCAGATTTTTATTTTCCCTGTACTTCACTTTAAAATAATCTTAATCAATTATTTATCAATTCTTCAATTCTTTTTCTGCCCCCATTCCATTCTCCTGAACCTTGATCATTTCAAGATTAATCTCTTCATCCTCGTCTTCCTGGTAAAATTCATCGTAGTGCTCTATTAATGGGTGGATATCTTTCTTACGCTTGCCATCGTCAAATACCATAAGTAAAGCCGGTAAAACTATGAGATTTGCAAACATCGCAATAAGCAAAGTGGTGGAAGTTAATACTCCCAGCATGGTAGTTCCTATAAAATCAGAAAAGCTAAAAATGATAAATCCGGCAAACAGGACTACAGAAGTATATATCATGCTTGCTCCGGTTTCTCTTATACTTTTACTGATAGCTAATGGAACAAAAAAATTATTTGCAAATAGTTCCTGTCTGTATTTAGCTAAAAAGTGAATGGAATCATCAATTGAGATTCCAAAAACTACGCTAAATATCAGGACAGTACTTGGCCGTAAGGCAACATCAAAATAACCCATTATTCCGGCAATCATGATTAATGGGATAATATTTGGTATGAGTGAAATAACAATCATTTTTGGGTTCCTGAATAATATCCCCATGATGATTGCTATTACTATGAATGCCAGGACGAGACTTTTCCTAAGGTTCTGTACCAAAAACTTATTTCCTTTTACAAAAAGCAATGTAGTTCCTGTCGCTTTAGCTTCAATTTTTGTGCCCTTGAATAATTCATCAATCTTTTTATTCACTACATTGTCCAACAACGAGTCGAGCTTTATAGAGCCGATATCAGCTACCTTTAGTGAGATTCTCATTTTTTGCCGGTCTTCATCAACAAAAGAGCTCAACAATGAACTTTGACTTTGATCGCCGGAAAAATACCTCAATATAAAATTCCGGTCAGACCGGGTTGGCAAATCATAGTAATCCGGATTATTATTGTAAAATGCCTGGCGCGAAGCTTTTAGCATACTTACAATTGAGACCGGCTTTGAAATGAATTTTTGTTCATTCAAAAAGTCTTCAAGTTCGTTTACTTTATCCAAAAAAGACTGTCGTAATACTCCTTTTTTCTTCCCGGAATCCACCACAATCTCCAAGGGCATGATGCCACTAAAGTTTTCTTCAAAGAACTTGAGATCTTTTTTCACCTGGCTATTTTCAGGAACATCATCGACAATAAATGTTACTGCCCGAAGCCTGAGTACTCCAAAAATAGCTATAATGACAACTACACCTGTAAATGCAAATACCCTATATCGATGACGATGTACCAATAAATCCAGGGCAGTCAAAGCGATATCCAGTGTTTCGAATT
>DAOVVI010000165.1 GCA_030637245.1 Cyclobacteriaceae bacterium | reverse complement strand
CGGACACCAGCGCCCATCAATACTCTACCTGTTCCTTCCATAGGTTTCATGACTGGAAACCCAATCCGTAGAAGAAATGGCGCTCCCCAACGAAATTTCTCCAGCTAATGCGACAGATGCAATGATTTCGGCAAGCTTGTTTACCTTTCCTTTTCCATAACAATTCATGACTTCAAGACATTCTTTTTGAGAAGGCAATCCGGTTCCTCCTCCATAGGAAGCAACAATGAGCGATGGAATGGTCAATGAAATATATAAATTACCCTCGGATGTCATTTCTGTATAAAGAATTCCCGCTGAAGATTCGGAGACATTTGCCACATCCTGACCGGTGGCAATAAACATAGCAGTAATGGCATTTGGCGAGTGAGCTCCATTATTGTTAGCGCCACTCAGAAATGCGCCAACATTTGCAATATTAGCATGGTAGTGTATTTTTTCCGGCTCCACTCGCATATGCTGCACCAGTACGTCGTGTTCTATTGTAACTTCCGCTGTCACTCTTTTACCACGACTATGCATCACATTGATCTGAGAAGCCTTTTTGTCTGTAGCCAGGTTAGACTCCAGGTAGAAATTCTTCACGGCTCCTTTTTTATAATTGTCTAAAATCCAACCGCAGGCTGCGAATGTTGCCCGGCCAACCATGTTTTGCCCGGCGGCGTCACCGGTGCTGTAATTAAATCTTAGATAAGTGAATTTATTAGACAAGTATGGATCGATATATTGAAGTTTAGCCACTGAAGAAGTAGCTTCTGCCTCCTCCTTGATTTTATCATTATTTTTCTTCACCCATTTCATGAAATCTCTGGATTCTCTGGCGTCTTCAAAAACAAATACCGGTGCCCGCTGCATTGCGTCTCCAACGACAGTAACCTTTGCTCCTCCGGAAAGATTAATGACTTTTATGCCTCGATTATATGAAGCAACCAGTGTACCTTCAGCTGTTGCCATTGGAACAATAAACTCACCTTTTGCGTGTTCTCCGTTAATCATAATTGGCCCTGCAAATCCCAGTGGAACCTGAACTACTCCGGTAAAATTTTCAATATTTCCTGCAGTACAGTGAGGATCAAAAGAATATTTAAACAGGTGATCATACTTCTTATCTGAGTATTTTTCAATAAATTTTTGTCGTTCTTTTATTATTACATTATTGTAGTCATCCGCGTTATCTCTTGGAATTCTGGCAATATGAGCAGTATCTCCAGCAATAGCGTCCTCTACTTTTAAAGTTAATTTTCCAAATGGATCTGCTTTAAAGGATATTTTAATTTTATGCTTTTCCTCAGCAAGCTTGATTTCATTTAATTTTATATGCAATATTTTTCTAAGTGGGAAATCAACCGGATTACTATTGATTTCATCGATTAAAATTTCTGAATCATCTTCAAAAACTATTTTTGCTTTCTTTAAATCAACCTTTTGTTCATCGATACTTATTTCCTGAACAGATAATATTTTGGCATCGGAAAGTCGGTTTTTCAATGAGAATTGAATGCCTTTATCAAGATTTATGAGACTGCCGTTGGTATAGAGTTGACGCAATAACAATTGTGGTACTAACATGGTCATATGATTTTAGTTAGAATGAGACTAAATTTAGTTAATTAATTGAAAGACTTTGAAAAATTTAAAGTTAATTGCTTTGTATTAAGCCGATCTTGTAAGATTGGCAGAATATGGAAAAGATTTTTTTTGAAATGCACATTAATTTTAGTGAAATCATAGGATATCTTCCTTATCTGAGTATTCCAATTGTCAGTGCATTGGTTGGTTGGATCACGAATATTGTGGCAATCAACATGACGTTTTATCCAATTGAATTTATAGGTATTCGACCATTAGGGTGGCAAGGCATTATTCCTTCCAAAGCCAGGAAGATGGCTGAGACTGCCGTCGAATTGTGGACCACTAAATTGCTGGATATCGGAACTCAATTTTCGAAGATTAAACCTGAAAAGGTCGCCGAGGAAATGGCTCCATCCATAGACCATCTATCAAAACAAATTATTGATGAAGTTATGGAAGCCAAATTGCCAAAAATCTGGCAAAATGCGCCACAAAGCATTAAGGTAAATGTATATAAAAAAGTAGGCGAGAATTTACCGGTTATCGTTGAGGAAATGATGAAAGATGTAAAAACAAATTTCTCCGATATGCTCGACCTGAAATACCTTGCAGTGAGCTCCTTAACTCAAAATAAAGTCCTACTCAATCAAATGTTTTTAACATGCGGAAGCGCAGAATTTAAGTTCATTAAAAAGTCCGGACTCTATTTCGGATTTCTATTTGGGCTCATTCAAATGTTCGTTTGGTATTTTTTCCCCTTATGGTGGATACTTCCTCTCTTTGGTATTCTGGTTGGGTATTTTACCAATTTTCTAGCACTAAGACTCATTTTTAGACCTTTAAATCCAATAAAGATTGGAAAACTTGTTATTCAAGGTATGTTTATTCGAAGGCAAATAGAGGTAGCAACGGAATATTCAAAAATTGTAGCATCAAAAATAATCACAATTGAAAATATTTTTGAATATATCATTCGTGGTCCCGGATCTAAAAAACTGGAAAAAATTGTCAGCAAGCAGATTGAATATACCATTAACGAAACTGCCGGCCTATTAAAATCATTGGTGGAAATTTCTACAGGGAGCAAATTGTTCATCCATATTCGAAATATTGCCTGTTTTCGGTTTATGCAGGAATTACCTATGAATATTCGACAAGTATTCGGGTATGCCGAAAATGCACTGGACCTGGAGCATATTCTTCGGGACAAAATGATAGAATTAACTCCGGTGGAATTTGAATCCTTTCTGAGACCGGTATTTCAGGAAGATGAGACCACATTAATTATTATTGGTGCCGTCCTTGGCGGATTGGCAGGACTAGCTCAGTATTTTATCTTTTTCTATTGATGCCTGTTTCGCCCACTCCGATAGTCATTGATAAATATGACAAATCCCAGGAAACCGGCAACCAATAAACAAAATATACTAAAATAAGGCACCCCAAATAATCCAGCTACATCTTTTTCCAGTGCGCTTCCATAGCTTAGCGCTGAGGCTATGATCAAAGCGCCAATAATTATTGCCATCACCAAACGATTGGCCATAAAATCTAATTGCCGTTGATATTTTTCAAATCCGATTTGTCTCGTATTGAGTACAATCTTACCTTTTCGTATCTGCTTTACAATATCCCTCATTTCCAGGGGTAAATTATAAAGCAGCGAGAATGCCTGCGAAATCGTATGACTCAATTCACCGGATATATTTTTCAAACTGTATTGCTCCGCAATCAGTTTTATACCGTATGGTTTTATGTTTTCTAAAATATCGAATTTTGGATCCAAGGTTTTGGCCGTCCCTTCTAAAATCGATAAAGACCTCAATATCAAAAATATAACTCCAGGTATTTGAAGTTTATATTTATATGCAAGCTTTTGTAATCTTACCGTAAAATCCTTCACACCAACATCCTCATTGGCCAATACCACATAATCCTGAATAAGATCATTGAGGTCATATTCAAATGCCCGCATGTCATTAATTTCATGATCAATTGCCAGTCTTCGTAAATTCGTTGCCATGCTTTTGGCGTCTTTATTCGCCAGACTAATAAATACACCGGCAAATGCATATTTCTGAGATTGCACAAGTTTACCTACCATACCAAAATCAATCAAACCTATTTTCCCGTTTGGCTTGATCAATATGTTGCCCGGATGTGGATCGGCATGAAAAATGCCAACTTCAAATATTTGTTTCAAATAAATGTTCAATCCTTTTTTGGCAATATCCGGCGGCCTAAGTCCCCAGGATTTCAAGGTGGGAATATCGTTAACTTTACAACCGCTGATAAATTCAGATGTCAGCACTTTTTTGGTTGTTAAATCACGAAATGGTTTGGGAATGTAGAGGGTGTCATCGTCCCGATACAATGATCTGAATTGATCAAGGTTTCTGGCTTCAATGGAATAATCCAGTTCACTCTGAAGACTCTTAGAAAATGTGTCAACGATCTCCAGCGGATTAAGTATTCCTGCTTTTATGAAATAATTTTCTGTTAACTTCACGAATTCCCTGATAAGAGCTAAATCTGCTGTTACCTGTCGCTTTGCGTTTGGCCTTTGAACTTTTACAACCACATCATCTCCGTCGGTTAATCTGGCTCGATGTACCTGACCAATACTTGCAGAACCTATTGGTTTTTCATCAAAATACATAAAAATCTCACTTATTGGCTGACTCAACTCCTTTTCAATAATTTCCCTGGCTTTTTCAGTGCTAAACGGTGGAACATCGTCAAGTAGTTTTTCTAATTCTTTAATGAGTGGTTCCGGAACAAAGTCTGGCCGATTGCTGAGCATTTGACCCAACTTTATGTATGTCGGGCCAAGTTCTTCCATAATGAGCCTAATACGCTCCCATCGAGAATGAGTGAATTGCTGTTCTTCTTTGGATATTCGTCCTTTTGCTTTTTTCTTAGGCGTCAGTATATTTCTTAATCCGGTATTAACTACAATATCTTCAAATCCATATTTAGCTAATACTTCTACAATTTTTCTGATTCTGCCTATATTTTCTATTGTGTTATTAAAAAGCATATTTGGAAATAAATTTTAAGCCAATTTATAAAAACTATCCAATGATTTACTATTACCTGATTTGAAAGATTCAAATTAGGTATTAAAAAATAAATGCCAAATCCTTGGTTGAATTCGGCATTTAAAAAAGTTTTATATCAAAGCCTAGACTGTTTCAACTGCTTTTTGTTTTGAGGCTGCCGGCTTTTTTGAGGTTTTAACCGGGGCTTTCGTAACGGGCTTTCCAGAAACTTTTAGTTTTGCTTCAAGAGTTGCAACTCTTTTTTTAAGCGCATTTACTTCATTGGTGGTAGCAAAATCAAAACTGCTTACTAATCTTTCCACAACACTTTTAAGTTGAGATTCTAATTCATCCTTCTTTGTCTTGGCATTTTTGATAAAGTCATCAACCATCTTTTTGCCCTCTTCAGCAGAAAGCTTACCTTTTTTTACTAAATCATCGACCACTTTTTTGCCTTCATCGGTCGAAAGTTTACCTTCATTTACCAATTTATCAACTACCTTTTTTCCTTCTTCAAGAGAAAGCTTTCCTTCACTTACTAATTTACCTACAGATTTTTGGATTTTTTCGGCAGTCATAGCAACTAATCCAACTCCTGTGTACAAAAAATTTTTAAATAGATCTTCCATCGTTATATTTTTAAATTACAGTTGTGATTTTACAATTTACATAACTACAACGTTTTAAACATGCAAATGATTCGCTAATTTTTAAAAAATTTTTAGCTCATTATTTTTTAATTACTGATTAACATTTATCACTAAAAGACCTACCAGATTATTCTGCCTCATAAATCTGAAAATTGTAGTTGCAAATTGAATGAATCTTGTTAAGCGCTTTG
>DAOVVI010000278.1 GCA_030637245.1 Cyclobacteriaceae bacterium | reverse complement strand
GTTGAGGAAGCACATGAAAGAAGTATGGAATTTCATGCCTGGCTTAATCCATACCGGGCGATTTTCGATGCGGAAAAATTTTATGAGGATACAACACATTTTCATCTCGATACACTTAAAATGCTGATTCTTGATTTATCCAGCAGCGATTCTCTGAATACTTCCGGGCGATCAGCAGAAAGTGATTATACTGATCTACTCAGATTGCTGGGGGTGGATACCACACTTTTAATTTATAAACATCCGGAGTGGTTTCTTCAATATGGGAATAAGATCTATTTTGATCCGGGAATACCTGAAGTTCAAATGCACATTGCGAATGTAGTAAAAGACATTGTGACCAGATATGATGTGGATGCCATCCATATGGACGATTATTTTTATCCATATAAAATTGCCGGAGTTGAATTTCCGGATAGCCTCGCTTTCAGGAAATATGGATCCGCCTATGCTGAAGACCTGAAAGATTTCTGGCGAAGAGAAAATGTAAATGCCATTGTAAAAATTCTGAACGAAACCATTAAATCGGTAAAGCCTTATGTGAAATTTGGCATCAGTCCGTTTGGTGTCTGGCGAAATGCCTCGGTTGATCCGGCCGGTTCAGCTACAAAAGCCGGTCAGACCAATTATGATGACCTGTATGCTGATGTATTGAAATGGCAGAAAGAAAAGTGGATCGATTATGTGATTCCTCAAATTTATTGGTATCGCGGTTTCGACCTGGCAGATTATGAGATTTTAGCTAATTGGTGGAATAAAAATCACCATGGAGTTCAGGTATATATAGGCCAGGGTTTATACAGGGTAAATGCCGATTCAAAAACGGAAGCGTGGCGAAATCCAATGGAGATCCCTGAACAAATTAAATTGAACAGATCATTACCAAATATCCAGGGTAGCTGCTATTTCAGTTCAAAATCCATGGTCAACAATCCTCTTGGTGTTTCGGACATACTAAGAGATAATTACTATCAATACCCTGCCCTAATTCCTGAGATGAGTTGGTTAAATTCGCCAAATCCACCGAAACCTGAAATTAAGGAGATTAAAAATACCAGATCCGGATTTACAATTGAATGGGAAAATAAAAATAGCGCTGTGTATTATATCGTTTACAGGTTTAAAGGAAAACGAGTAGGAGACGTGGAAGATCCATCAAATATCATCTCTATTCAAAGGAAAACTTCACCATTTTTTGAAGATAAAAACGTAAAACGCTCCAGAAAATATACGTATGTAATAAGTGCGCTTGACAGATTATACAACGAATCGGCATTGAGCGATCATGTTACAACAAGGTGGAAAAGGATAAAATAATCATCAGTTTACGATGGTTTCCCAAACGAGTGAAAGTATTCGATCATAATATAGGCAATTGCAGTAAATAAGGGACTTAGCAGAAAATTTTTAAGAATGGAGGCTAAGTTGAAAGAAATTAGAGATTTCAACCAAAAAGCATCTAAGGCAAAAAATACAGCGCTAAAAAAACTCAACAAAAGATAGAAGAAACCTATAGTTTTTACTTTTTCAAAAGAACTAAAAAGTGTTAGAAAGAGGGCAACATTTCCAAGAAAAAATAATACCCAGTAAATGATAATTGATTTAATGTTAATTATAGAATTGGCTGTAATTACAGGTGCAGTATCGTAGTGGTTTAAGCTTCTTATTTTAATCAATAACGGCTCACCAACAAAGTTTGGATTTATAATATAGGTATATCTCCAGTAAGCAAGTCCAAGTATAAAAATCAGCGGTAAGACAAACGTGTATTTTTTCATTCTTTTGCACTGGCAAACTTATTGACCCACAGAAGCCACAATCCGAAAATGGCGCCATAGACAATGATTACAAAAGTGTATTTATGGTTAAAATCCAGATATTGTGGTTTATAATAAAAGATTGTGGAGAGCACAACAATCCTGATAATATTTAAAACCAAAATCCCTGATAACCCCAATGGTACAAACCAAAGTTTGTCTTTCAATCTGCCTTTCATCAGGAGAATAAACCCAAAAAACAACAGGAATAGCTCTAATCCACTGCAACCCTTCCCAATGCAACCGTTCCCGTATCCGACAAAAATCAACCTTGCCTCGCACCCATCTACCAAGTAATCCTGTACAATTTCAAAGCCAAACAATCTCAGGAAATAAGCGGAGGCATCAGCCTGGGGTTTTATGACAAAATAGTGCATATCCTGTATTGCTGATGGGAAAAATGAAGAAAACAATACCCATGCCAACAGCAATATAAATGCCGCTCCAAGAAATCGGATGACTTCACGGTTGTGTGATATAAATGATTTAGCTTTTTCTATCAATTCCAGGTTGATTACAGGCTTAAGTAATTCAAATCTTTTATTTTCCCTCTGTAAATGCCTTTTACATCATAAAGCAACCCATTGCCTCCCATGAGATCTTTAAAATAGTCTTCATCGAGTTGTTGGTATTGGATGTGATTTACTGCCATGACCACAGCATCGTATATTTCAGAAGGCCCATTCACAATCGAAATTCCATATTCCTTATAGAATTCTTTCGGATCAGCAAAAGGATCTACCACGTCAATATTAATGCTGAATCCCATTAATCCCTTAATCCATTCCGAAACTTTTGAATTACGGATATCACTTACATTTTCTTTAAACGTAACACCCATAACCAATACTTTCATTCGTTTTAAGGACTTATCCTGATCGATTAAATATTTAACTATTTCCTTCCCTATTTGTGAATGAACATCATCATTGATATTTCTCCCGGCTGTAATCACCTTGGAGAAATAACCTAGTTCCATAGCCTTGTGAGTTAAATAATATGGATCTACTCCGATACAATGACCACCTACCAATCCAGGGAAAAACTTAAGAAAATTCCATTTTGTTCCTGCTGCTTCCAGAACTTCAAACGTATTGATGTTCATTTTCTTGAAAATAATCGATAGCTCATTCATCAAGGCGATATTTAAATCCCGCTGTGTATTTTCGATTATTTTACTTGCTTCCGCTACCTTAATGGAGCTGGCCTCATGAACACCTGCTTTTATTATTGAATTATAAACTTCGGAAACAATTTTAAGCGTTGTTTCGTCGCTTCCACTGACTACTTTTGTAATGCTTGTAAGTGTATGGACTTTGTCGCCGGGATTAATGCGTTCCGGTGAATATCCTACGGTAAAACCTGCTCCAAATTTTAAGCCCGATTCTTTTTCTAATATAGGCACACAATCTTCTTCGGTGCATCCGGGATAAACCGTAGATTCAAAAACTACGATATCTCCTTTCTTCAACACACTTCCTACAATTTTACAGGCACCAATCAATGGTTTCAAATCAGGATATTTGTGTTCATTGATCGGTGTTGGCACTGCCACAATATAAAAGCTGCAATCCTTAATATCTGTTGAATTTGAAGTGAACTTAATGTCACAACCTTCAAATTCTGAGGCATCCAATTCATTGCTTGGGTCAATGCCTTGCTGCATCATTTCTACACGCTTTTGATTGATGTCAAAGCCAACGACTTTGAATTTTCTGGCAAATTCCAGTGCAACAGGTAATCCAACATATCCAAGGCCAACTACGCAAATGTGATTTTCTTTTTTATTTAGTAGGTCGATCATATCTTAAAAATTTATGCAGCAAAAATAATTATTAACCGCACCCTCGCCAACATTTGGCCTTTTCTTTTCAAAGGACGGTCTATTTACTTATTTTTGCACCCCAAAAATTATCAGATATAAGTAAATAATGGCTGAATATAAACACAAGGAAATAGAACAAAAGTGGCAACGCTATTGGGCGGAAAATAAAGTATTTAAAGCTGATATTGATCCGGATAAACAAAAATTTTATGTATTGGACATGTTTCCATATCCATCAGGTGCCGGACTTCATGTGGGCCACCCTTTAGGATATATTGCCTCCGACATTGTTTCAAGGTTTAAAAGAAACAAAGGCTTTAATGTCTTGCACCCCATGGGTTTTGATGCCTTTGGACTTCCTGCAGAGCAATATGCCATCCAGACCGGTCAGCATCCTGCCATCACCACGGAGCAAAATATAAAGCGATATAAAGATCAACTTAAAGGCATCGGGTTATCGTATGATTGGGATAAGGAGGTTCAGACTTGTGATCCCAAATACTATAAATGGACACAATGGATTTTTTCCCAATTGTTTAATAGCTGGTATAACAATTCTTCCG
>DAOVVI010000256.1 GCA_030637245.1 Cyclobacteriaceae bacterium | reverse complement strand
TTGAGAAAAGTGACCATCGATTTAATAACCGAAATGGAGAACACTTTGACAAAGGAGAGACATTTGCCGGCATTCCGTACGAAAAAGGGATTGCTGCAGTAGAAGAAATAAAGCGTCAGATTACTGATTCTGAACAGCTGGCATTGACCGCATTGAAATGGATATTAATGAAACCCGAGGTGAGTTGTATCATTCCAGGCGCTTCCAATGCGGATCAAGTGAATGCTAATATTCTGGCTTCAGCCTTACCAGATCTTGATGAAAAGTTATTGTCATATATTGATAGTATTTACGAGGAAAATATAAAAGAATTTGTGCACCAAAATTGGTAGGAAGGAATAAAAAATTGTGCAATTGTTATGGCTGTGGTGGATGAAACATAGGATCTTTAGTAGGAGACTGTCTATAATCTGAGCTGAGTAATTTTAACATTTTAGTCAGAATAACAGGGTATTAATTCCATAAGAAAGAAGCTCGTTTTTTGGATATTGAATTATTAGAGGCCTCCTTCAGGATTTATTACTTATTGAACTGTCGAAGTTTTATTTCAGTCAATTTTCTTTTAGTATCCAGCGAAAAATCATTTTTTTGGATCCAATCGTAATACATAGGCTCTTTTGCCAATATATCCACAACTCTTTTTCCTTTATGTTTTCCAAAATTAAACACCTCTTCTCCCTTATCGTTGAAGACCATTCTGCCTGCCAAATCAACCATTTTTTGCAGTGTGATTTTATGCATAACTTCCATATCATTTTGAATGACGCCAAGCTTGTTCCCTTTCATATCTTCTACTTCCCGGCCATCGTAGATATCTAATTGTCCTTTTAAAATTTCATATGTGGCTAATGTATCTGCTTCTGCGCTGTGAGCATTTTCAAGAGTTTTATTACAATAAAATTTATAGGCAGCAGAAAGGTTCCTTTTTTCCATTAAATGGAATATCTTTTGTGAGTCAATTAACTTTCTTTTAGAAACATCAAAGTTGACTCCAGCTCTTAAAAATTCTTCAACAATCATAGGGACGTCGAACCTGAGAATGTTAAATCCGGCCAGATCACATCCCTCAAGGAATTTGGCAAGTGATTTAGCAAGGTCCTTGAATGAAGGAGCGTCTTTCACATCAGCATCATAAATACCATGAATGAGGCTGGTTTCAGTTGGAATTGGTATGCCAGGATTTACCAAATCCGTCCGTTTTTCCTCACTTCCATTTGGCAGTATTTTAAGTATTGATATTTCCACCACACGATCATTTGCGATATTGATTCCTGTTGTTTCAAGGTCAAAAAATGCAAGAGGAATTTTCAGCTTTAAATTCATGAAGTTTTTAGTTTGTGGATGTTACGATTTTATCAGCAACGGTTTTTAGATCCATATTGCCAAAATGGCCAGAGCTCATCAGTAGTAAATTAGCGTCCTTCCATTTTTTTTCCAGCAAATAATTTTCCAGTGCTTCAACTTGCGTAAAAATTTTCAATCCATGGAAACTAAAAGCATTTTCCACATCGTGGATGTCGATTTTACTTTCCGATTTTTGCTTGTTGTTTTGGGGATTGAAATAAATACAAGCCTCATCGGCTTCACGCAATGTATCCTGATAATTATTAATAAAGTCTTTGTTCAAACTACTGAAAGTGTGTAATTCCAGGCAGGCTACAAGTTTTCTTTTGGCAAATCTTTCTTTAAATGCTGACGTTGTAGCTTCCACTTTTGATGGTGCATGAGCAAAATCTAAGAACACAGAAGTACTTTTGTTCTCCTTTAATAATTGTAATCTTTTAGAGGCTCCTTCAAAAGAGCTGATTGCTTCATAAAATATCTCGTCTGTTATACCAATCCTATTCAATAGCCTTCTGGCGCCATTCAGATTGAGCATATTGTGCTTTCCAAAGATCTTGACGGGTACACGGCCAGCTTCCGTCTTTAAATAAGTGATTTCATTTTTTACAACATAAGGATGTAGAGGATAATGGATCTGAACTACATCCGTTCTTTGATTGCTTGCAATTACCATAGCCATATCATCTTCCTCGCAAAAAATAAGTGTGCCGCCTTTTGGTGTTGCATCAGCAAATATTTCAAATTGTTTCACGTATTCATCAACCGTTTTATAGGCGTTAATGTGATCCCATGCAATTCCGCTTATCAGGCCAATGTGATGCTCATAGTTGAGAAATTTTGGAGTTTTGTCTATGGCAGATGAAAAATATTCATCACCTTCAATGATGATGATCGGAGCCTCCGATAATTTTACTATGTTGTTAAAGCCATCAAGGTGGGCGCCAACTACGTAATCAAATTGGCGGTTCGCGTAGTTGAGCACATGCATGATCATGGCAGTAATCGTAGTTTTCCCATGACTTCCGGCCACAACTATTCTTTGTTTATCGTCCGATTCCTTTCTGATAAATTGAGGAAAAGAATAAATTGGAAGTCCTAATTTTCTGGCTTTATGCAATTCCGGATTGTCTTCTTTTGCATGCATACCAAGAATTACGGCATCGAGATCTTTGGTGATATGAGCCTCACTCCAACCATACTCTTTTGGCAATAAACCATGCTCGGCAAGTCGCTGCTTCGAGGGATCATATACGTTATCGTCAGAGCCGGTAACTTCAAACCCTTTCATTTTTAAAGCTATTGCCAGGCTGTGCATAACGCTTCCTCCAATAGCAATAAAATGTACTTTTTCTTTCTTTTTTGATTTCATCTATCAGTTAATTATCGTTTCAAAGATAGAACAAATTGAAGTTGTGTCAAATATAGTAAAATACTCCATTGTCTATAGGAAAATTGATAAATAGAGATTTTTAGTAAAGTGTGGATTACTGTTGTGGATAGTTATAATTATCGGTGGAAAAATAAAAGGGTAACTATATGATGGATTCTTTTCAGAACCTCATCAATTGACATAAGTTTGTGAGTAATTTCTTATATTTTTTAACGTATAATTCGTAACTTATATTTATGGAATCGGGAAAATCTCAGTCCTTAAGATTAGGATCTAAGACAAGAACACTGGTTAGCCAGGATTTAGGAGAAAGCCTGGGAAAGGTTCCTCCGCAGGCAATAGATCTTGAGGAGGCCGTTCTTGGTGCCTTGATGCTTGAGAAAGACGCGCTTACCAATGTAATTGACATATTAAAGCCCGATACATTTTATAAAGACAACCATAAGGAAATTTATGATTCCATTGTTGAACTTTTTAATAATTCTGAACCGGTCGATCTTCTGACGGTCACTAACCACCTGCGTAAAAAAGGCAAGCTTGAGTTTGTAGGGGGGGCATATTATATCACAGAGTTGACATCAAAGGTGAATTCTGCTGCGCACATCGAGTATCATGCCAGGATTATTATCGAAAAAGCAATAAAACGCGAGTTGATCCGAATCGCCTCAGATGTACATCGTGAAGCTTACGAAGATACCGTGGATGTTTTTGCCTTATTGGATAAAACTGAACAATCCTTATTTGAAGTTTCTGAAATAAATATCAGAAAAAACTACGCTGATATGCGCTCCATAATGCATGAGGCAATCATTGAGCTTGAAAAAAAGAAACAACAGGCGGATGGACTTACCGGCATTCCTACCGGATTTACTGCTCTTGATCGGGTGACCTCTGGTTGGCAAAAGTCCGATATGGTGATTATTGCTGCGCGTCCGGGTATGGGAAAGACGGCTTTTATTGTCTCTGCAATGCGAAATGCTGCAGTGGATTTTAATAAACCCGTTGCGATCTTCTCTTTAGAGATGTCAAGTATTCAGCTTGTAAACAGGTTAATTTCAGCCGAAGCTGAACTTGAAAGTGATAAGATTAAAAAAGGCAATCTACAAGATTACGAGTGGGAACAGCTAATTCATAAAACAGCTAAACTTTCAGAAGCGCCAATATTTATAGATGATACGCCCGCCTTAACTATTTTGGAGTTAAGAGCCAAGTCAAGGAAGCTTGTTGCTCAACATGGCGTTGAACTGATCATTGTTGACTATTTGCAGTTGATGTCAGGTGAAAGTTCTAAAAGTGGAAGTGGACCGGGCAACAGGGAACAGGAAATCGCCGCTATTTCCAGGTCATTAAAAAATATTGCCAAAGAATTGAATATTCCAATCGTTGCGCTTTCTCAGCTGAGTAGGGCAGTAGAAATCAGGGGAGGGGACAAGCGGCCCCAGTTATCTGACCTTAGAGAGTCTGGATCCATTGAGCAGGATGCAGATATGGTTATATTCCTTTACCGTCCTGAGTATTATGGTATAAATGCCGATGAAGAAGGGAATAGCGTTCAGGGAGTAGGTGAAGTGATTATTGCCAAGCATAGAAATGGCTCACTCGATACAGCAAGGCTTAAATTGATTGGGAAATTTACCAAATTCTGTGATCTTGACGCGGGAAATGAATATGGGGGATTTTCCTCAGGAGGTGATTTTGAAGGTCAG
>DAOVVI010000419.1 GCA_030637245.1 Cyclobacteriaceae bacterium | reverse complement strand
GGAGATGAAATGAAAGCCCGGGGTTACAAGAGCATCCAGGAGGCTGATTTAATGATAAAAATACAAGGAGGCACAAAAAGTACTATTGAAATTCGGAATGATAACCGCTATTATCCATATGACTACAATTCCTATAATTATAACCAGTATGGCAGATATAATGATTATTACGATAGGCCCAGAGACCAATCTAAAAAGGAATCATCAATAATTATTGACATAATTGATATCAAAAAAGACAAAATCGTTTGGCAGGGAGTAGGTGTTGGGTCTTTGAAAAAAAATGAATTGCTCACTGAAATTAAAATAAGAGAAGCCATTTCCAGTATTTTTATGGAATATCTCCATACAGCGGGAAATTCCAATTAAAAACTTAATATATATAATTCTAAGATTTTTTTGAATTATTTAATGTTATTCCTCGTATATTTGTACACTTTTAAAAATAACAGATAAATGAAATAGCCTCATGATTTTTGAATCCAGGGCATATGCCCGAGCTGGTTTATTGGGGAATCCATCAGATGGATATTTTGGTAAAACTATCTCAATAGTAGTAAGAAATTTTGGAGCCCATGTATCACTTTACGAATCTCCGGAGCTGAATATTGAACAACAGACTGAGGACAGAAACATTTTCAGAAATATATATCAATTGGTAGAATCCGTTGATTTAACAGGCTATTATGGAGGAGATCGTTTAGTAAAAGCGGCGATAAAAAAATTCTGTGAATACTGTGAGAAACAATCGATCAAACTTAATGGGAAAAATTTCACTATAAGGTATCGATCTTCCATTCCAAGACAGGTAGGTCTTGCCGGTTCGAGTGCGATTATAACGGCCACAATCAAGGCCCTGAAGGCATTTTATGAGGTAGAAATCAGTAAGGAAATCCTGCCAAACCTTGTGCTGTCCGTAGAAACCGAAGAATTGGGCATTAAAGCCGGTTTACAGGATAGGGTGATTCAAACTTATGAAGGATGCGTGTATATGGATTTTGATAAGCAAATCATGGATGCACAGGGTCATGGGAATTATAAGAGCATTGATGCAACACTTCTACCCAGCTTATACATTGCTTACAAAACTAATTTGGGAAAAGTTTCAGGAG
Source organism: Cyclobacteriaceae bacterium (assembly GCA_030637245.1). GTDB lineage: Bacteria > Bacteroidota > Bacteroidia > Cytophagales > Cyclobacteriaceae > JAAUQL01. Next base: position 2,023 of record DAOVVI010000419.1, on the reverse strand, counting down.
CGGTATTTAATGATGTACATGCAAGGTACATGGAGGGCGAACCTCTTGTTGTGGATACCTTAGATGAAATCGGGCAAGTGGCTGCGGATGGGGAAAAAGCGATTTTGAAGGGTGATCATGAGCGGTTAGCCAAATTGATCAATAAGAATTTTGATTTGAGAGCCAAAATTTTCAATATCAGTGACAGCAATTATGAATTGGTAAAGTCGGCCAGGAAATGTGGTGCGTCAGCAAAATTTACCGGCTCAGGGGGGTCGATCATAGGTACATACAACAATGACGAAACCTTGCGTTCCCTGATTATAAACATGCATAAATTAAATGCGAGGGTGATTAAACCATTTATAGTATAGAAAAATAAAAAAAATGATAAAAAAAGCAGTAATACCGGCAGCCGGACTTGGCACAAGATTTTTACCGGCAACCAAAGCACAACCAAAGGAAATGCTTCCAATCATCGATACGCCTACAATTCAATATGTGGTACAAGAGGCAGTTGATTCGGGTATTGAAGATATTCTTATTATAAGTGGCAGGAACAAGCGGGCAATGGAAGATCACTTTGACAGAAATACGGAGCTTGAAAATCGACTTACCAAAGAAGAGAAGGATACCCTTTTCAATGAGATCAGGCACATCGCTGACATGGCAAACATTCATTACGTAAGGCAAAAAGAGATCCGCGGTCTTGGTGACGCCATTTATTATGCACGGTTCCATACGGGAAACGAACCATTTGCCGTACTGCTTGGCGATACCATTATTAATTCCGTGATGCCGGTTACCCAGCAACTCATTGATGTTTACGAACAATACCAGGCAACTACTGTTGCAGTCGAGGTTGTTCCTAAGGATAAAGTTTCAAGATATGGTATTGTCGGTGGAAGTAAATTGAGTGATCAGATTATGGAAGTTACGGACTTTATCGAAAAACCGTCGATTGAAGAGGCGCCTTCAAACCTGGCCATCGCGGGCAGGTATATCCTTACTCCGGAGATTTACCAGGCATTGGAGCAAACACCCAGAGGCAAAAATAATGAAGTTCAACTCACTGACGCCTTGATGAAGCTGACTCGAAAAGAAAAAGTCATTTCTCATACCATAGAAGGGAAAAGATATGATATTGGGAACAAACTGGATTATCTTAAAACAACAGTTGAATTTGCGCTGCGAAGGAAGGAATTTGCAAAGCCATTTTATGAATACCTTAAAAAAATAGTTGAAGAAAACCATATTGAGTAAACATTGATTAATCGTGGTGAAATTAGGGTTATGATTTTCGATTTAATCAGGTTGGGTTATTTCAAATAAAATTATATTGAAATGGAGGAAAACCGTTTTATACGGCGGTATAGAGAAGGGGATATTCCCTGGTACACTGGCAGGGCAGACTATAATTTAATTAATTGCATTGACGAGCATCCCATATCAAAGCGTAAAACCCTTGAGTTGGGATGTGGCACAGGTGACAATGCCATATGGTTGAGTCAAAAAGGATTTGAAGTATCTGCATTTGATTTATCAGAAATAGCTATTGATAAGGCGAAATTAAAAGCCGGTGAAATAGGTGTAAATGTTAACTTCTTCGTGGCTGATTTTCTTAAGGATAATATAAAAGGAGCACCTTTCGAATTTGTGTTTGATCGGGGTGTGTTTCATTCGTTTGATGAGGAAAATGAGCAAGATCAATTTGCTAGAAATGTTGCTGGAAACCTTAAAGATGATGGCCTCTGGCTTAGCCTGATTGGAAGCGCTGATGAAACGAGAGAAGGACAGGGACCACCACGAAGATCTGTTTATAGAGTGGCAAAAGCTGTTGAACCTTATTTTAAGATTATCTCTTTAAAAGCTGGTATGTTTGATTCTTTAGATGAAATTCCACCCAAAATATGGATTTGCTTGTTGCAGAAAAGGTAAATGATATATAGTTCAGTCTTAGTGAGGTTTTATACAAAATACCCTCCGAAGGCCCAATTAAGTAACCTCCTTACTTTCACCAGTTCATACTAAAGCACATTTTTTC
>DAOVVI010000421.1 GCA_030637245.1 Cyclobacteriaceae bacterium | reverse complement strand
GTAGAAATTATTAACCGCCCCAACAAAGTAGAAGAGGACAAGAATTATGTCCGAATGCCTGTAGGTTATGGCAAATGGGTTATTCACCAGGTTTCTGAAGATGAAATAGATATTCAATTTCAATATATGGCAGATCCCGGGGGTAATATTCCAGCATGGCTGGTAAATACTTTTGTCGTGAAAAATCCTCACTTATCCATGAAGAATATCCGTGAGCTGATGGCTGATTGAAATGCCTAGTTTACCCAAACGGTTTGGTCAGACTATCTCAAGATTTTCCGGAATATTATAATTTAGTTTTTCCATAGCAAATCCCCATTCACTGAGAAGAAGATCAAGCTCTGTCTTTGTGATTTTATAGGTATTCTTTGTATAGTTTTTTTGAGCCCGGACATATTCCTTAAAGTACGGTTCTGCTTCATTCCATGTATTCAATTTCAGTTTTTCATATATCTCTTTTAAATGAAGCAGGTTGTCCTCATCAAACTCCTCAAATTTTATTTCGTAAAGGTTTCCCGTAGGGATGAGGTTTTGAGTTTCAAAATAATCATTCATCAACTTTTTATAGTTTTGAAGGATCATTTTTATAATTAATTCGCCCTGGTAATTTTCAAGACTTGTAGTCGGCAAAAGAGATTTAAAAAATTTGACTGCTGATAGGTAGGTCACAATTGGATCTCGATAAATATGAATAAACTTCGCATCCGGATACATTTCCAAAAGCAGCTTGATTCTACCCGTATTTACAGGACTTTTAATAATTAGTTGGTCTTTTCCGGTGTTCAGGGCAGCCTTGACTAAAAGCTCATGATATTTATGTTTCAACTTGTTCTTTTCAATCGCTGAAATTCCATTGAATCTTATGTACTTTTCATATAGTCCGTCATTGATGGATGGGAAATAAAAAAAATGATAGAATGAAGAATGGGTCATATTGCTAAGCGCATATTCTTCTTCCTGGGGAAAATCTGTTGAAAGCTTTACATTGTCAGCAGGTCGCTTTTCAGGCATATTCAATTTCATGAATGTTTTAAAAATCCATTTGCTTTTCAGATTATTTGGGAATACAGCCTGGTAAGTTGTGGTAAATCCATTAGCCGGGTCCTTGCAAAGCAGGTTATGCAGGTGCGTTGTGCCGCTTCTCCAATGACCAATGATGAAAACAGGAGCCTTTTTGAATTTATATTTTCTTACCTTTTTTCTAAAATAGAAATATTCATAGACCTGGAAAGGCGTAGAAATCAAGATTATCAAAAGAGTTAAAAGAAGTACATGAATATATCTAAAAGCCACTTTTCCCATAGATAATACTTTTATAAAATTAGGCAAAGTACTTCCTGCCAAAGGTGATATTGGCGGAATTTTAAAGTCCGTTCCTCTTTTGGTCAAATCCTATGGTAGTTTAAAGTAGTTTAAAAATAGTCGTGTCTTTTTTTATATTTATTACTTTTACAATATTCTAATATCCAAATGGAATGTTAAAAGAACAAGAAGTAAGGTACAGTTTTATAACTGATAGAATGATTGTTTTGTTGGCCTATACGATAGCAATTTTTTGTGCTTGGGTTTCTATGCAATTTTTGCGTGAATATGATTTGTGGATAAAGATTGCAATTGCGGATTTTGTTGGAACAATCTTCATTTTTATTTCAAGCCGTCTTTTGAAAAACTCAAGTATGTACGATCCATATTGGAGCGTGGCGCCAATAGTTATCTTATTTTATTTACTTTTTATCAATGGAATTCCACCTCATTATTTACGGATTATCATGATTTCCATAATCATTGTTTGGTGGGGAGTTCGACTGACTGGAAACTGGCTGAGAACTTGGCCGGGACTACAACATGAAGATTGGAGATATGTCAAATTGGCGAAAGACACCGGAAAGTTTTATTGGCCAATAAGTTTTCTGGGGATTCACCTGCTTCCAACGATTGTAGTTTTCTTTGGATGTTTGCCATTGATCCCTATTGTATTCTCAGATACCCCAGTCATGTGGACTGATTTCCCGGGCTTTTTCATCGCTCTTTCTGCCATTGAGATTGAGAGAAGGGCAGATAACCAGCTTCGGAAGTTCAAAAAAAATAATATCCAAACGAATGATCTGGTGTGTGATGTCGGGCTTTGGAAATATTCCCGCCATCCGAATTATTTTGGTGAAATTACTTTTTGGGGTGGAATTTTTATCATAGCTTATGGATTGAATCCCTCGGAAAATCTTGTTTATGGAACCGGTTTATTAAGCATGATAATATTATTTATTTTTATCAGCATACCAATGATGGAAAAAAGGCAAATGCAAAAGGAGGGTTATACCGCCTACCGCAGACAGGTTTCTATGTTGGTACCATGGTTTCGTAAAAGCTAATCTCAAATGAAATTCAGATTAACCTATACCGTTCTTTTAACAGCAATTATCCTCGGATCCTTTTCAACGTTGGCACAAGAGCGTTTTGATTTGTCAGATTGCCTGGTGTTTACATTAAATAACAGTCCCAAATTACGATCAGAAAAGCTCTCCCAGGAAAAGGAAACCATCAGCCTGTATGAGCAAAAAAGTAGTTTCCTTCCTCAAGTCGATGCTTTTTTAAACTATCATAACTATTTCAATGATTTGCCCACGTATATCTTCCCACAAGAGGAAGGTTCTAATTTGGCTGGAATTCCATTGACCGGCCCTTACCCCGTTCCATTGGGTTTGCGGCACAATTTAAATACAGGATTCGAAATCAGCCAAACCCTTTTTGATATGAATTTTTTTGGCAATAATGCCATGAATCAACATTTTCAATCTTATCAGGAAATCAAACTTAGTATGGCTGAGGAAGAAATGCTGTACCAGGTAGCAGTATTGTTTTACCAAATTGCCATTAACGAAGAGAAAAGCGCATTTCTGGATATGAACCTGGAGCGACTGGGAAAATTGCAATCTATTGTCAAATTGCAGGCAGACCAGGGCTTTGCCAAACAAACTGACTATGATAAACTGCTTGTTAAAACATCCAATTTAAAATCCAAAAAGAATAAGCTGAATGCCGGGATCAAACAACAGCTCAGCTATCTGAAACTAATGATGGGAATGTCCCGGGAAGAAGCATTTGAAATTCAGTATGAAGAAAATAACACG
>DAOVVI010000366.1 GCA_030637245.1 Cyclobacteriaceae bacterium | reverse complement strand
GGCAACATAGGTAGCGGGTAACTTATCAAATTCTTCAATGATTGAATCAACCTTCTCATCATTTACCACCCAAAATTCATGACGTACACCATCATCGGCGATAAAATCATACTCTGGATTTCCTTCAACTATTTCACTAACTAATTGGTCCAGATTTGCGACCGCAGGATAAGCAAAGAATACCGGTTCAGCATTCATTTCTGAAATCCTCACATGCTTTTTCCGATCTTCCTCCTTTTCCGGCCTGGTCAATTCGTGCTTTTTAATGACATTGTTAAAGTAATCATCAACTGAAGCAGCCGCAACGATACCGGCCTGAGATTTGCCATCCATGGTCAATCGATAGATATAAAGGCAATTTTTGTCATCCTGGTAAAAGACTCCATTTTCGACTAAAATGCTAAAATTCTCTCTACCTTTATTATAGATTTCCGGCGCATATGGATCCTGGCCCGGCGAGAAATCAATTTCCGGTTTTACAACATGTAAAAAAGATAGAGGATTTCCTTCTGTTTCCTTTCTTGCTTCTTCAGTATTGAGTACATCATACGGTCTGCTGGCGACAGAAAATACCTTGCCCTTGTTGGGTCGAAGCCCTTTAAATGCTTTTATTATGGCCACGGTTTTTTATTTATTGGTTTACTCTATTTGACTGGAGGCAATAGCCTTACCATGATGACGCCTTCAATATCTCTGATTTTCTGAATTTGCTCCACAGTAATCCCACCATCAATATCGATAATATTATAGGCAATATCGCCCCTATGTTTATTTAACATATCTGAGATATTAATATTCTCATCGGCAAGCACCGAGGTAATATTACCGACCATTTTTGGTATATTTCTGTTGGCGATAATCAATCTGTTAGCACCGTTTCTTGGCATTCCGGAATTTGGAAAGTTTACAGAATTTCTAATATTCCCGTTCTCCAGAAAATTCTTTACCTGGTCAACTACCATAGCAGCACAATTGGATTCAGACTCCGGCGTTGAGGCGCCAAGATGTGGAATTCCAATGACTTTATCATGTTTCAATAGATCTTCATCTGGAAAATCTGTAATAAAAGAAGTAACCTTCCCGCTTTCAAAAGCAGCAAAAAGATCTTCTTTATTCACAAGACCACCCCTGGCAAAATTCATGATCCTGACGCCATCTTTCATTATTTCAAACTTCGATTTGTTTATGAATTCTTTAGTAGAATCCAAGAGGGGGATATGCAAACTCAGGTAATCCGCTTCACTCAAAAGGTTATCAAGGCTAATGGCTTTTTCTACATTTTGTGAAAGCCCCCAGGCCGAATCTACTGAAATGTAAGGATCAAATCCTACCACGCGCATGCCAAGCGCTTCACCGGCATTTGCAACCAACATCCCGATAGCACCCAATCCGATAATTCCAAGTGTTTTACCTTGAATTTCAGGACCCACAAAATTTGATTTCCCTTTCTCCACCATTTTAGGAACTTCACCTCCTTCGCCGATTAACGTTTTCGCCCAATTAACTCCTTCTGTAAGATTTCTGCTTGATAAAAGCATAGCTGCGATCACCAGTTCCTTCACGGCATTTGCGTTGGCTCCTGGTGTATTGAATACAACAATTCCCTTTTCAGTGCACTTTTCCAATGGAATATTATTTACTCCTGCACCCGCTCTTCCTATGGCTTTCAACGATGAAGAAAAATCCATATCGTGCATTTTGGCGCTTCGTACAAGAATCGCATCCGGTGTTGAAAACTCAGAAGCAACTTCGTAGCCATCCATTGGAAATCGCTTTAATCCAACAGAAGATATTTTATTTAATGTTTGTATTTGAAACATGATACCTGCAGTTAAAAAAGTTATTTATTTTTTAGTTCAAAATCTTTCATAAAATCAACAAGGGTTTTCACTCCCTCAGGTGGCATAGCATTGTAAATGCTGGCTCTCATGCCGCCAACTGACCTGTGCCCTTTCAAGGTTTTCAATCCAATCAAAGCTGACTCCTTAATAAATTTAGCATCCAATTCTTCGCTGGTAGTCACAAAAGGCACATTCATTTTTGACCGTGAAACTCTATCTGCTGTTCCGCTGAACAAGCTTGAATTATCAATATAATCATACAGCCAACCTGCTTTTTCTTCATTTATCTTTTGCATCTCTGCTACTCCGCCTCTTTCGGTCAGCCATTCAAAAACCAGGCCCGCCATATAGATGGCATAGGTTGGTGGGGTATTGAACATCGAGCCGTTATCCACATGGGTTTTATAGTTGAACATCCTTGGGCAAATATCCAACTCATTGCCTACGAGATCTTCCCGAACAATCACAATCGCTACTCCTGCCGGGCCAATGTTTTTCTGGGCGCCGGCATAAATGATCCCAAACTTTGATACATCATAAACTTGTGCAAGAATATTCGATGACATATCAGCAACAAGCGGAACCTTTCCAACATCCGGAAGTTCTGGAAATGTGGTTCCATAAATGGTATTATTGGTAGTGATATGCACATAATCCGCTTCCGGATCAAACATATCTTTGGTGATTGTTGGAATATAGCTAAACGTTTTATCCTCAGAAGAAGCTAAGACATTTACATCACCATAACGTTTTGCCTCGGCAATTGCCTTTTTTGACCAGGCCCCTGTATTGATATAATCAGCTTTTTTAATATCCGAAAAAAGGTTTAACGGTACCATGCCAAATTGAGCGGAGGCGCCGCCGTGTAAAAACAATATTTTATAATTTTCAGGAACCGACATCAACGAGCGAAGTTTATCAATGGCCCCATCAAAAATTGCTTTGTACTCAGGAGACCTGTGACTCATTTCCATCACAGACATTCCGGTTCCCTGGTAATCGACAAGATCTTTTTGTGCTTTTTCAAGCACTTCTACCGGTAACGTAGCCGGCCCTGCAGAAAAATTATATACTCTTGGCATTTGTGTAATCGTAAATATTTAATAAAATTATTTAAAAATGTTCGTGCTAAACGTCCGCCATGTAGTTACAGACATCTTACACGAAGCTGAGTTTCAAGCAAATAAGTATCTAAACCATGAGAAAAAAGATGAATTAAATACAAGTGAATAAATAAAATTCAACAACTTCTTTTCGTCAATTGACTGTAGCTGAGTTATCTTCATGTCTTCTAATTTTTGTACTTATTTTAAACAAATAAGAACACTCAAGTTTGATGGCTCGAAGATCGACCTTAATCTTGAAAGATTCAAGAATTGAAGTATTTATTGAAGTATTTTATGGCTAAATTTTGCTGAGAATAAAAATATATTTTTATTAAAATTTTGAAAAGTGGCAATTGGCAGTAGCAGAAAGCAGGAAAAAAGAAAAGGTAGGCAGCGGGCTTCAGACTACAAGCTTTTTAAGGATACCTTTTTATCCGTGTTTCGCAACATTTTCCATCTTATCATGATCTAATATTTTAATATCTTTCCCTTCAAGCTTTAGCATTCCCTCATTTTCAAATTCCTTTAAGAACTTAATGGCGCTCTCAGTAG
>DAOVVI010000170.1 GCA_030637245.1 Cyclobacteriaceae bacterium | reverse complement strand
GGGTTTTTCATTTTGGCAGGGAGTATCACAGGTGGAGGATCCGGTACCTGGTCCCAAAGGTTGGAAAGTGAAATGTATTTATATTTGACCAAACCAATTTTTTCATATTTACTCTGTCCGTCATTGAGTTGTTTTTGATGAAAAGGCTCCTTTTCTATATGATCATTTGACAGGAATTGATCTGTAAAAAGAATATATTCCCGGTGTTTAACGTCATTTTTCAAAAGCCTGTGCAGTAATATAATATCCGTCCCGAATGGCTTTTTATTATTTTTTATGTTTGTAAATCCGATCTCACCGCTATGAACAATAAATTTTAGCGATAACTTCGAAGCGCTTGAACAGGCTCCACATTGGCATATTCGCTGGCTTTCATACAGTTTTAAGTGAGAGTGAAATTTGAGAAACATTTTTTTTGCCTGCTCATAGATCTCAGCTAAACCTGGAGTTTCATTTATTTTGTAGAATACTACTGCGTCTCCTTCAACTTCCGAAACCTCAAGGCCAAGATGGTTGCTATCGATGATGTTTTCGAGTAATTCAGATATAATGTGTTGACTGTGATCAATCTCAGTCCTATTTACAAATGCGGTAAATCCGGTTATGTCAGGAACAAAAAGAAGAGATTTAGATGGCATAAATTGTAAGTCAGTATATTTTAGTCAATTGCAATTAATGTATATATCACTTAATACGCTACAAATAGTTCAAGGTTTGCCGGGAATTATTTTCATTGAGCAAATAATTCAGTGAGTTTTTTGCCTTCCAACATGTACTCCTCCCATATTTCATGTAATATTTCTGCAGCAGGAATAATACGATCAATGGTCGCAGAGACTTGTCCTATTTCCAGCTCTCCCTCGACCAGATTTCCTTCGAACATTCCCTTTTTTGCTCTCCCTTTTCCTAATAGTGATTTAAGGGTATCAGCATCTGCACACGAAAGTTCCGCTTCCTTAACTTGCTCATAAAACTTGTTTTTCAGTAAACGAACAGGTGTCAATTTCTTCATCATTAATTCGGTGCTTCCTTCTTTTGCTTCTACGATTAGTTCTTTAAATTTCTTATTGGCAGAAGATTCCACACTCGCTGCAAACCTGCTTCCGATTTGTACTCCTTCAGCACCAAGTGCTATAGCACCAAGCATTGTTCGCCCACTCCCAATTCCACCTGCGGCAATTATTGGAACAGAGATTTCCCGCGAAACCATTGGGATAAGGCAAAACGTAGTAGTCTCTTCTCTGCCGTTATGACCCCCGGCTTCAAACCCCTCGGCTACTACGGCATCAACACCGGCTTCCACACATTTTCTGGCAAATTTCAGACTTGAAACTACATGAGTCACTTTGATCCCGTGCTTCTGTAAACTTGAAGTCCAGGCCTTGGGATTTCCTGCTGACGTAAAAACAATAGGCACCTCCATATCAATGATGATTTTCATTATTTCTTCAACCTGTGGATACATTAATGGAACGTTGACGCCGTATGGATTTGAAGTGGCTTTTTTGCATTTTTCGATGTGCTCTATTAACACATCAGGATGCATGGATCCCGCACCTAGCAAGCCCAGTCCACCTGCATTGCTCACTGTAGAGGCAAGTTTCCAGCCACTACACCAAACCATTCCAGCCTGGATTATTGGATATTTTACATTGAACAGCTCAGTTATACGATTTTTCATTTTAGAAGTAAAATAGGAATGTAATAATTCTTATGAACCTTTGTTGAAAAAATTACAATTAGGTCTTATTTGTTCTAATTTTGCAGCATGAAATTTAATCAAATCCTACTGAACTTTTTAATCTGGAGAATCAAACATATAAAAACCCAAAACTTCACCATGATTCTCAGTGCAGTAATAGGCGCCTTAGCCGGATTGACCGCAGTGATACTTAAAGAAACCGTTCACCAGATCCAACATTTTTTATTAAAAGGAGAACATGCTGAAGTAAATAGTTACCTGATTTATTTCTACCCGCTAGTAGGGATTATGATAACTGTTCTTATCACCAGGTACTATTGGAAAGAAAAGCTAGGGCACGGTATAACGGATATTTTATTCTCCATCTCAAAGAAATCAAGCATTATTGTAAAAGGTAAAATGTATTCCAGGATGCTTACCAGTGCCATTACTGTTGGTTTTGGTGGATCTGTTGGACTGGAGGCTCCAATTGTTGTAACCGGCTCAGCCATCGGTTCCAATATAGCCAGGCTGATGCATCTTGATTATAAAAGCAGAACATTATTAATTGGTTGTGGGGCTGCCGGGGCAATTGCAGGAATTTTCAATTCACCGATTACGGGAGTTATTTTTGCAAGTGAGGTTATTTTGGCGGGGTTGGGTTTTGCTTCATTTATTCCTTTGCTCATTGCAGCAGTTTGTGGATCATTAGTATCATTGGCGCTACTAGGGGATGATATTTTATTTTCTTTTGCATTAAAAGATCCTTTTATCGCATCGGATACTCCATATTTTATTTTGCTGGGAATCCTGTGTGGTCTGATCGCGGTTTATTTTACAAGGTTCACCTATTTTGTGGAACAAAAAATAACGAAAATAAAAAACTTTGCTATCAGAGGATTAATTGGAGGCTTGCTTCTGGCAATTATTATATTTTTCTTCCCTCCAATATATGGTGAAGGATATGATACCATAAAACTTTTATTGAATGGACATGAATCTGAAATGGTTTTTCAATCATTTTTTTCATTGAATTATAGTAATCCACTGGTATTCATTCTCTTTCTGGTTGGAATTATTTTATTCAAGCCAATTGCTTCCTCCTTAACCATTGAATCCGGGGGAAGTGGAGGAATTTTTGCTCCATCGCTATTTCTTGGCGGAGTAGTTGGTTTTATCTTCGCATTTACTATCAATTATATTTCTCCTGGTAGCATAAGTCTCAGTAATTTTGCCCTGGCAGGAATGTGCGGTGTAATGAGTGGTGTGTTACATGCCCCGTTAACAGCGATCTTTCTTATTGCCGAAATTACCGGCGGTTATACCTTATTTGTTCCGTTGATGCTTGTGTCTGCTATTGCATTCAGTACGATTTCTTACTTTGAAAAATATTCGATCTATACAAAACGACTCATTGAAAGAGGCGATTATATTCCTCATGATAAAGACAAACAATTGTTAAGCGGAATGAAGGTTAAGAAAGTGATAGAAAAGGATCTTATTTCGATAAAACCATATCAAACGCTAAGTGATCTTGTAAATGTAGTCCGAAAATCAAAGAGAAATATTTTTCCTGTGGTAGATGATGATGATAGATTGGTTGGAATTATAACTCTTGATGATATTAGAAACATCATGTTTGATGAGGCGGCAAGAGAAGAAACGATTATAAGCTCTATTATGAGAGATCCTCCTGCATTTATTTCATCAAAAAGCTCCATGCAATCCGTAATGAATACATTTGAAATTACCGGGGCGTGGAACCTTCCTGTAATCAAAGATGATAAGTATGTGGGCTTTGTATCCAAGTCCAGAATATTTAACACATATCGAACAAAATTAAAAAAAGACAGAGCTGAATAGTTCTGATTTAAGTCAATCAAAAACCAGCAAACGAATAAGTGAGAAAACTGTTTTAAATTTTGTGTAAAACTTTTGATCTGAAAAGTTGCATTTTTTTAACTCTTTCAAAATGAGGGATTTATCCACAATGACCTGAACACCAACAATATACGTAACACGCTATATACCAGTGTGTTATAGGTTTCGGTTGCGTTTTTGTGGATAACTTGGTCATTTTGTGGAAAACTTTTTACCGAAAAAATTGCATTAAAAAAAAATAAAACTATCACCAATTTTCTTAATTATTTATTTCCCTCATTCCTTATCAAATTCAAAATTCTAAGCTTATTGAGTTACATAATTTTAAATAGATTTGGGGCAATTTTACCAAATTTTAAAAAGCATATTTTTTCTCCTACTAAATATAATTTTGATTCTTTTATTTTTCACCAAATAATAATAAATTCCAAATCTCTTCTTTGAAATAATTACCAGAATGAAGAGATGTTTTGCTATGAAAGGAGGATACATAATGCGATATATTTTCGTGTTCATTTTTCATTTGCATGTTCTCATGTCATTTGGTCAACAAGTTGATGTTATTAAATCAGAACAACTGTTTCAAATGGTGGAAAATTGTGAATACAAAGATAAAATTCAGGTTTATAACTTCTGGGCAACATGGTGTGCTCCTTGTATTAGAGAAATTCCTCAATTCGAATCTGTCAACGAATTAAATGAAAATGTAAATGTGACATTGATAAGCCTGGACGATGTTGATTTATTGAATAAAAAGGTGAAACCTTTCATTTTAAAGAAAGCAATAAAATCGAAGGTAATGTTGCTTGACGAAACTGATTTTAACGAAATCATTTCAAGGATAGATGAAAGCTGGTCAGGTGCAATTCCTGCAACCCTAATAGTTGATTGCAGAAGTGGCCATAAGTTTTTTTATGAACAGGAATTTACAGAAGATGAATTAATAAAAACTATAGATAATTTAATAGATAGTCCGTAACCAAAACAGATAAAACCATGATGTTAAGAGCAATATTACTAACTATTTTTGGTCTTGCCTTTATCATTTCCGGCATGACTGACTCCCAGGGATTAAATGTGGGAGAGAAAGCTGAAGATTTTTCTTTGGCTAACGTTGATGACAAATTGATTTCACTGGATTCTTATAAAAATGCCAAAGGCTATATTGTCATTTTCACGTGCAATAATTGCCCATATGCAAAAGCGTATCAGAAAAGAATAGCTGAATTGCACAATGAATATGCCACTATAGGCTTTCCTGTGATAGCAATCAATACAAGTGACTCGAAGGAGGATATCAAAGCAAGGGCAAAAGACGAAAAATATCCTTTTGTTTATCTATATGATAAAACACAAGAAGTGACAAAATCATACGGCGCCACAAATACACCACATGTTTATATATTGAAAAAAGATAAAACTGTAGCTTACATTGGCGCTATTGATAATAATTACAAGGATGCCAAGGCAGCAGATAAGCGCTATGTGAAAGATGCCGTGGATGCCTTGCTGGCCAATAAAGAAGTAACTACAACCAACACAAAGGCAATTGGATGTAGCATAAAGTGGAAAGCGAATTAATCTAATTCTGAAAAAGCGCTTGGAAAAGCGCTTAAAGGTAACATTTTCAATAGTAGAGGTAGCGTAATAAATGTACCCGGAAGAGCTATAATCACAAATGTTGGCAGGATTTTGAGCACATCCAATAACTGAGCCCTTACGATAGATTTTTCGGTATCCGATAATCTTTCTTTGGTCATTTTGCGCATCAGGTTCATAAGTTCTTTACTTTCCCTTACTTCCTGAAGAAAAGCCATTTTATTTCTATTTACGATCTGTGCAAT
>DAOVVI010000091.1 GCA_030637245.1 Cyclobacteriaceae bacterium | reverse complement strand
CACTATATAGACTTCCGGATGACCAAGGAACCAAAATAAATGCTGAAATAATATCGGGCTGCCTCCCATATTTGGTAGGGCTTCCCCTGCGATGTAAATGTCAGAGAGGTAAAAACTTGTCCCAAAACTACGATCGAATATTAATAGTAAAGCTGCTCCCAACAATACAGGGAAAGACAATAATCCAATAACTGAAGTTAGGAAAAATGACCAAATTGTCAGAGGCAACTTTAAAAAAGACATCCCTTTAGTCCTTAAATTAATGATGGTGGTGATGTAGTTGATCCCGCCCAAAAGTGTGGAAACAATAAACAAAGCCATAGATACCAACCATAGCGTCATTCCTAATCCCGATCCAGACATTGCTTGAGGTAAAGCACTAAGTGGTGGATATATTACCCAACCACCCGATGCCGGACCGGTTTCAATAAATAATGAAAAAAACATGATGATACTGGCAGCAAAAAAGAACCAGTACGAAAGCATATTCATGAATCCCGAAGCCATATCCCTGGCTCCGATCTGGAGAGGAATAAGAAAATTACTGAATGTACCACTCAATCCTGCTGTCAACACAAAGAATACCATGATGGTTCCATGCATAGTCACCAATGCAAGAAAGAATTCAGGATCTAACTTACCGGTAGAGGTAATCCATTTTCCAAATAATGGCTGTAACCATCCAATATTAGCATCAGGAAAGCCTAGTTGAATACGAAATACCAACGACATACCGCCTCCAATTAATGCCCAAAAAATTGCTGTGATCAGGTATTGTTTGGCAATAGTTTTATGATCTTGAGAAAATATGTACTTGGTTATAAAATTGTCATGGTGTTCATGAGCATCTTCATTTACAACTTGGTTAATATGCTCATCTACTACTGTTGAAGCCATATATAATGTTTTTAGTTTATTTGACTACTGTCAGTTTAATGTTGTTGTTTCAATCTGTGATTTGATCATTGCCAGTTCCTTTAAGTTTTCCGGAACCTGGGCGATATATTCAGGATTTTTTGTTAGCCAGGGAACTTGTTCTGCTTTCCATTTTTCATATTCTTCCGGTTCATCGACTACCACCAATAACCTCATGGAAAAATGACCCATTCCACAAACTTCAGTACATGCTATTTCATAATTAAATTCCGGATTGCCGGTTTCAATCCTCATTTCTGCAGTTGATTTTGTGGGCACAAACCAGAATCTTGTAGGCATTCCGGGCACCGCGTCCATCTTTAATCTGAAATGGGGAGCAAATACACTATGTATCACATCCCGGGCTCTAATTCTGAATTCAACGGGTTGGTCTTTAGGCAAATGTAATTCGCGAGGTGTGAAATCATCGAAAGCTGCACGATCAGTCAAGTCCAGGCCAAATTCATTTGTCGCATCAATTTTCCTGAAATCATATGCTCCTAAAGTCTCGTCCTTCCCAGGATATCGTACCCTCCACGCAAACTGATATCCCATGATTTCTATTACTTCAGCATTTTCAGGTGCGGGAGACATTACTTTATTCCAAACAATAAGTCCATAAACAACCAGTGAAGTCAGGACAATGGAAGGGACAATGGTCCAAATAAGTTCAAGCTTGTTGTTATCTGGAAAATACAGCGCCTTTCGCTTTGAACTATGCTGATATTTATATGCAAAATAAAAAAGAAGAAATTGGGTAATGATAAAAACCACTCCTGTAATCGCCGTGGTAATCCAAAACATTCTATCAGTGAGAACGCCGTGTTCTGAAGCAATTGGTAACTGATAGATATGGAAATTTTTTATAGAATACCAGAATAGTAGAATAAAACTTAAAACCATAAATACCATGCCTATCATAGCATTGGTCTTGTTAAAACCACTTCCTATTTTTTCATCAGACTGTTTCATCACATTAACCAATGTGTGAAGTCTGAAAATCAAAAGCAGAATGGCGAGGACGAGAAATACCCCGATTGCAATCGAAAATCCAATCATAATTTTTTAAGCTATACTTTTTAAACTTTTTAAGCGTGAACACAGGAATTCATAGAGTCATTCAGACCTACCAATCCCTACCTCACAAAACAATTATTTAAGCTCACGGAAAACCGTGATGTACTTAATCGAAAGTAACTCTAAATATGATGGTGAAGACTTTCCTCCATCATAGGATGATTTCGAGCTACTAAAGGCGCCTTGGCTAAGGCACGCAATACAACATATATAAAACCAACTGCGAAAATTACAGCCATACCAATTTCAATGAATCCAAATCCTCCATTTTCTCCTAATGTTCCCGGAGTGATCATAAGATAAAAGTCAAACCAATGGCCAACTAAGATAACAGCGCAAACAATTTTCAAAAAGATTGTGTGCCTTTTAGAATCCCTGGTCATTAGAACTAAAAATGGGAAGATAAAGTTTAATATTATATTAATAAAAAATACCCAGGCATACTGGCCACTTTTTAATCTTTCGAGGAAGTAAACTGTTTCTTCAGGAATGTTGGCATAATAAATCAACATAAACTGAGAGAACCATAAATAAGCCCAGAAAATACTGAAAGCAAATATATATTTCCCAAGATCATGAAGATGACTTGAGTTTAATTGCATGAGATAACCCTGTTCCCGAAGCCACACGATAGTTAAAGTAATTGCAGAAAGACTTGCTACGAACCAGCTTGAAAATACATACCAGCCAAACATAGTGCTGAACCAATGAGTGTCGATAGAAAGTACCCAATCCCAGGCTGATGTAGAAGATGTTATTGCAAAAATAATTATGAAAAAAGTAGAATAAACTCTCAATTTTCTCCAATGGTTGACACCTCCATAAACATCTTCTTTTAAGGATTCATTTCGAATAAACCGGAACATCATGATCCAAAGCACGAAATAAGCAACCATCCTTATAAGGAAGAACGTAAGATTCAGGTATCCTTGCTTTGCCGCAATGATGGCGTCATAGTTTTCACCTCCTTCAATATAAAGCGAGCTATCTAACCAATGAAAAATATGAAAATGAGCAGGCCCCGCAAAATTTGTCAGCCCGAAGATTACCAATGTCAGTCCAAAAGCAACATATAGCCAGCCGCCGAAAGCTTCCGGAATCCGGTTGATGTACGCAGACCAACCTGCTTGCGAAGCATATTGAATCGCAAGAAATAAAACACCGGTGAGCGAAATCCCTAAAAAATAAATGTTGTTAATCCACAGATTAACCCAAATTCTGTGCAACCAATGAAAATGATGTCCAACAGTTTCAGCTTCTTCTTGGCCGTGACCTCCAAATGCAACTATTAAAATACCTATCACTACCAGGACTATACCAACAAGCTTGGTGATCAATAGCTTCTTTTGAATATCAGTGGTAAAAACAAATTTATCTTCAGACATGATGATCTAATAAGTTAGTCTTAGTTTTGATTTTGTAATACTCGAACATAATGAGTGATTTTCCATCGCTCATCCACCGACACTTGCGATGCATGAGATATCATTCGACCTCTTCCATGTGTAATTGTATGGAAAATCTGCCCTTCCGGTAATTCTTTAACTCTACCTAAATTATATGCAGGCACTCCCATAAATACTTTTCCAACGAGTCCATCACCCTGCCCTTTTTCTCCATGACAAGTAGTACAGTAAACTTCATAAAGTGCTTTACCTTCAGCAAGTATTTCCGTTGTAGGATCGATTGGATTTATCAAAACTCTTCCGGCATATTCAGCGCTATCCTTATGAATTCTATAAGGCAGATAACCATTCTCGCTTCTTTTCACAGTATTGGCGACAGGTTCGCGCATATTCATATAATAAGGATTGTTGGGATTTGTATTATAATACTCACCCAAACCATCTTCCCTGTTGCTCAGCCATTTTCCCTGATCTTCATCAGTTATCTGGCTCAATCCATCATAAGGGACAGAATGATACATATTTGGAGCATATTCCAATCCCTGGAATTCATCCTTTGCTTTGCAAGACCACAAAGATATGCCCAGTATGATGAGTAATATATTATGAAATTTAGCTTTAATCATTTCAATCTCATTTATTCGAAACTTTTTTCGTTTACCTCCTCAGCACCTGTTTTTTCAACAATTTCACCGATCTCTTTCTTTGTCAATTTATTGTCAGCCAAATCAATAGCAATCACAAGCTTATCATCAGTAGTCCTGATATCGAAAATCTTTGGTTTTTTATAAGGTTTCAGATCACTGGCTATTATAAATGTAGCCACCATTCCAAGTGCACTCAATAGAACCGTCAACTCGAACGCGACCGGAACAAATGGTGGTAATGAAGCAAAATCCTTTCCTCCTATGATCATTTGCCAGTCATAACCCATCATCCAGTATTGCATGATCAATGCTAATGCTAAACCAAGAGCGCCAAATGCAAAGGCAGCTTGAGGTAATCGTGAACGTTTATAACCAAGCGCTTCATCAATGCCATGAATTGGAAAAGGAGAAAAAACCTCATGAATTTTGACACCTGCTTCCCTAATGCTTTTCACAGCCTTTAGCAGGATATCATCATCTCCGTAAACACCTACAATATATTCATTATCTGTCGCCATTTATTTTAAAGCTTTATCTGATGATGAGGTAGATTTAATAATACTTTTTACTTCAGCCATGTTTATCACAGGGAAGAATTTTGCAAATAAGAAAAATGCCGTAAAGAAAAATCCGAAAGTGAATAAGTAATCTCCAATGTCATAAAATGTAGGATAGAACATTGCCCAGCTACTCGGTAAGTAATCCCTATGAAGTGAAGTCACAATAATTACAAACCTTTCGAACCACATTCCAATGTTCACTACAATCGAAAGCACAAACGTAGCCCACAAACTGGTTCTGATTTTCTTGAACCAAAAAAGTTGAGGTGTAACTACATTGCATGTCATCATAGTTGCATATGCCCACCAATAAGGCCCTGTTGCCCTGTTAAGAAAGGCATACTGCTCTGCCGGAACGCCGGAATACCATGCCATGAAAAGTTCGGTCAGGTAGGCAATACCTACAATAGAACCTGTCACGATGATAATGATGTTCATATACTCTATATGTTGAATCGTAATATAATCTTCCAGCTTGTACACTTTTCTGGTAATTAACAATAGTGTCAATACCATGGCGAAACCAGAGAAAACAGCTCCTGCCACAAAATACGGCGGGAAAATTGTTGTATGCCATCCGGGGATCACTGAAGTCGCAAAATCAAAGGATACAATAGTATGTACTGAAAGTACAAGAGGGGTAGCCAAACCGGCTAATATTAATGAAACAGACTCAAATCTCGACCAGTCTTTTGCGCTACCGATCCATCCAAAACTTAAAGCGCCATAAATTGCTGCCGAAACCTTATTTTTGGCCCTGTCTCTGATTGTAGCAAAATCAGGTATTAAACCTATATACCAGAAAACTAATGATACGGTAAAATATGTCGAGATTGCAAATACGTCCCAGAGCAGCGGGCTATTGAAGTTTACCCAAAGAGACCCGAAAGTATTTGGAAGTGGAAATACCCAATAGAATCCCAACCAAAGTCTTCCCATGTGTACCAATGGAAAAAACGCAGCGCAAATCACCGCAAAAATGGTCATCGCCTCTGCCGCACGGTTAATGGACATTCTCCATTTTTGTCTGAAAAGTAACAGGATAGCGGAAATCAGCGTGCCTGCATGTCCGATACCAACCCACCATACGAAATTGGTGATATCCCAGGCCCAGCCCACGGTCTTATTCAAACCCCAGACACCGATACCATCCCACACTGTAAAAAATAAGGTGTAAGTACCGATAGCCAAAAGTGAAAGTGAAACTGAGATAGCTAAAAACCATGTTTTTGGCGGCTTCGCTTCTACCCTTACACAAATATCCTGGGTAACGTCACCTAAAGTTTTCGCACCGGTAACTAATGGTGTACGTACGGATGAAACAACTTCCATATAGATTATGCGTTTTCTTCTTTATTTCTAACCTTTGCCAAATACCAAATATTTGGCTTTACATTTATTTCCTCAAGCACATTATATGCTCTGTGTTCGTGGATTTCCTGCTTATCTCCTTTATCCTTCACCTGGAGTAATTTGGAAATGCTGCTTTGAGGATCTCTGATATCCCCGAATACAATAGCATCTGTCGGACAAGCGCCTGCACAAGCAGTGGTCACTTCACCATCTTCAACTCTTCTTCCACTTTTCTTTGCTTCCAGCTTACTATACTGGATTCTCTGCACACAAAATGAACATTTTTCCATGACTCCTCTTGATCGAACAGTCACATCAGGATTAAGTACCATTTTACCTAAATCATTATTCATTGACGAGTTGTCAGGATAATTGGAATTGTCATGATATTTAAACCAATTAAATCTTCTTACTTTGTAAGGGCAGTTATTGGCACAGTATCTTGTCCCGATACATCTGTTATAAACCATCTGGTTAAGCCCTTCAGTACTATGAGTTGTTGCAGCAACCGGGCAAACTGTCTCACATGGAGCATTGTTGCAATGCTGGCACATCATTGGCTGGAAAGTAACTTCAGGATTCTCGGCAGCCTTTTCCAACTCAGCATT
>DAOVVI010000200.1 GCA_030637245.1 Cyclobacteriaceae bacterium | reverse complement strand
GCCCAGGTATCGTCTGTGGAGTTCCCTTCTATGAAAATGATCTCCTGCCTCGAACCGAATTTTGGCATACGTTCCAGCGCATTTTCAAGATTTCCGCTCTCGTTTCTTGCCGGAATGACTATGGTCGTTGAATATTCTTTTTTAGGTAATTTACAGATTGGTCTTGCAAATACATATTGGTTCAGGCAGAGGTAATTGATCAATGGCAATCGCCCAACAAATTTATTCAGAAACCATGAAACAATCGGGATATTGATTGGTAGCAATACCCGACGGGCAGATCGATAGGTCTCATAACCTGCCAGATAGAGGAAAGTCTGAAGGTCTTTTTTTGTAAGCCAGTTTTGCTTTGGACTTTTCCTTTTAAATCCAACTAATTCTCCGATCAATAGCGCCGGTTCCCATAAAAAATTATAATAATTGATAATGATCCTTGTCCTGTGATGACAAACATTTTTGAGCGAATCAAATACCTTGAGTATATCCACAAAATAGCCGGTTGCATGAGATAAAACAATGGTGTCGAAGGTTTCATTCAAATTTAAATTTTCAGCATTCTGAACATAAAAATCAATATCCGGGTACTGCTCTTTTGCTATTTCAATCATTTTCGGAGAGAAGTCAATGCCCGTTTTTTTGCTGCCTTTCATCTTTACCAGCATATCACCTGTAGCACAGCCTATCTCTAAAACAGAGTCATCTTCATGAATGAAATAATTGCAATACCTGACAATATCATTCCAAAAATAGGCATACCTTTTGCGATACTTTTTAAGGTTTGGGGCCAGTTTTTCAAAATGATTAAAAAATCCCTTTCGCCGTTTACTTTTTATTTTGTTCTCTGTATTTGACACTGATAGTCGTTTTCTATATTACCTTAATGCAATTCATATAAATAGGTCGGCCAGTTTTCTCCTGTTTGATGAACGAGTTTTATTTTTCCTGGATAGGTTTTATTTATAAGGCCCAAATATCTTCTAACCGTATTGATTATTCGGCTGTTCGGATCGTCTGGATTGGTTCGGATATTAGCCATGATCACATGTGTAACCCCGGCGTCTTTTAATTTGTTATATAATTCTTTAGGATCATTTGATGGAACTTTCCAAATCCCATAAAAATCTTTACCTCCACTATAAATGAATGCCATTCCCGGTTTTCGACAACCAACGTAGGCTTCTTCCGGGAGATTATCATTTGCCCATTTGGTCATATTCAGATAATTTACCCAATCTTCGGGAAAGCCATAATATGTATCGCCGGCCATATAATTAGAATTTATTTTTACCTGTTCTGGAATTTTAGTAAACGTTTTGTACAGATTTGCAACACCTAAAATTGTGATTAAAATGATGAAAATGGCAGCATACTTTTTAAGCTTAGTTGTAAATAAAAAATAAAGCACATATAATAAATAAATTATTAATAGAGGAGTGAATGCGATGATAAGCCGTTCCTGATTCCAATATGTTTGAAGAGCGAAAAAGGTGGCCCCGAATGAAATAGCAGTAAATACTCCAATGAAAAGCCAAAACCTTGATTTCTTAAAAAGGGTAAAAAAACCGGTTACAAAGAGCGCATAAACTAGTATGGTTGCGAAAGAACTTCCTTTAAAATTATCCTTTTTCGACACCCCGAAAATATTGATGAAATGATATCCCAGGTATGATTTACTGTTTTTCACCAGGCGCATCCAGTAACCGTAGGCGTCCTCTTTTCCCAGATCCGGTTTATATGGGTTTTTTAGTAATAATGTACTTCCCTGATTAGCTATTTGAGTTTCTTTTATTTCCCAGGCTGAGGACTTAATGATATTGAATGATAGCGTAAAGATCGCAAGTGCTCCAATAATCAAAATCGCACCTTTCCAGATTTTTGTAAATAAAAAATAGACAATAACTGAAATCACAGCCACCAGGCCAATATTTTTGGTTATGGTCAATAAGAATAATAAAAATCCGCTGAGTAAAATTTTCTTAAAATCTTTTTTAAGGGTTAGACGTTCATCCGAATTTCTTATGAAAGATTTTTCGAAATGGTATAGAAATATACTTTGGAGGCATAAATAAAAAGTTTCATTGTAAGTAGCACTCCCATAGTAAATAATCGCTGAACTGGAGCTTATCAAAAGCATAATGATAAAAAGCGTGAAAGGGGACAGGTAGTTTTTGAACAGCTTGAAGGTGAACCATTGATGGACTAACAAGAAGAACAATGATAAAAACTTCAGGCTGATTAAATTCACTCCTATCACGGAAATTATCACTCCGATTACCATTGGATACAGAGGCCCTTGAAAAGACGGGAATACGCCTTTATTAATAAAATTGTAGGCCCTGTTGATATACATGGAATCATCACCTCCGATCGATACTTTTGGCTCAAACAACAGCAGTCCGAATACAAAAGTGAAAATAAGGCTAAACCAAAATATCAATTGTTGTTTACCATCAAAATAGCTGTCGAGCTTTTGAAGCAAATTTAATTTTTGCGCATGGTTTTCCTTTGGCGTTTTTGGAGTCATCTATTTTTCCAATTGATTTTGAAACAGCAGTGGAAATTATTGGTAAATATAAAATAATGGCAGCAAATAAGTACTTCGAGTGCCAAAAGTATAGACTGCAAGAGTATGTAAAGGCTATTAAAGTTGGAAATCGGAACAAAAAATCAGAGAAAAAACATTTGGTTTACAACTTATATTAGATAAAAATTGTCACTTTATACAAAAATCACAAATGTTACTTCTTGTCAGTTTTATAACTAATTCTATTGGAATAAATTATAATTTTATGATTTGTAAACGAATCTGACGTCAATGCAGGGGAAACATCTATTTTTAATTCTTTTTGGTTTTTTATCTATAAACGTATTTGGTGATGGATCTAAAGCAGCGAGATTTATTGAGAATAGAGGTCAATGGCATAAACATGTATTGTTTAAAGCTGCCATTCCCGGAGGAGATCTTTACATTTTAAATAATAAATTGAAATATGTCTTCTATCAAAAAGAGCACAACGGTCATGAAGGATTAGTTGAAGAAAGCAAACCGGCTTTAAGAGAAGGCGCAATTGCGCAAAACGAAAAATTATTTCATTCCGTTGAAATTTCATTTCAAGGATCAAACGCATCATCCTCGGTGTCTGGTAAAAACGTTCTTTCTGAAGTTTTAAATTTTTTCAAAGGTACAGATGAGCAGCGTTGGGCCACAGGAGTAAGCTCTTATTCCGGGTTGATTATTGATGATCTTTATGAAGGGATTGATTTCCATTTATACTCATCTTCAAGTGGAATGAAGTATGATTTCATTGTTTCCCCCAAGGCTGATCCCGGTCAGATCAAAATGAAATATAATGGTCAAAATGAGCTTAAAATCCATGAAGGAAAGATAGTTATAGGGACGGTGCATGGATATTTTTTTGAAAATGTGCCAGTTTCGTATTCAGAGTCAAACTTGAAAAAAGAATCTGTTCAAACAGAATTTAGGCTACAGGATGATCTGGTAAGTTTCCATTTTCCGGCAGGTTATGATACCAATTCCAAGCTGGTCATAGACCCTGAACTAATATTTTCAACGTATTCAGGTTCATATGCCGATAATTGGGGTTTTACAGCGACTTACGATGACAATGGCAATTTATATTCCGGAGGAATTGTTTTTGACGTTGGATTTCCCGTGACAAATGGGGTATTTCAGCCTCAACATGCAGGAGAATGGGATGTGGGCATACTAAAGTATGATTCTGCAGGGAAACAATTACTTTGGGCTACGTATCTGGGGGGGAGTTTTAGTGAAACTCCGCAAAGTATTATTGAGAACAGTAAAGGAGAATTGGTGATTTATGGAACTACAAGTTCACCAGATTTTCCAATGATAGCCGACTCATTCCATAAGGATTTTTTAGGGGGAGATCCGATTTATGATACAACTAATTTAGTGCCTTATAGATTGGTTGGGGGCTTACCCTTCAGAAATGGTTCGGATATTTTTATGGCTATTTTAGGAAATGATGGCCGCACCCTCGAAGGATCTACATTTATCGGAGGTACTGAAAATGATGGCGTCATTGAGAAGTATATGCCTCTGACGAAAAATTACGGCGATCAGTTCAGGGGTGAAGTCATTCTGGATGAAGAAGATAATATTTATGTCGCTTCGAATACAAGCTCACAGGATTTCTTAATTAAAAATGGCCCGCAGTCAGTTTACGGCGGAGGTGTAAATGATGGTGTCATAATGAAATTTAACCAAGACCTGTCTGATCTGTTATGGAGTACCTACATTGGAGGCAGTGGAATGGATGCGCTTTTTTCCATCAAAGTGGATTCTAAAGGAAATACTTTTGCTTCCGGTGGTAGCAATAGTGTGGATTTCCCGGCAACAGATGGAGTACATAAAACGGAAAAACCGTTGGCTACCGATATTGACGGAGTAGTTGTAAAAATAAATAGCGACGGCTCTGAATTATTGAAATCCACTTTTGTGGGAACTCCAAATTATGACCAGGTATATTTTTTGGAATTGGATTCTTCTGATTGCGTATATCTGCTTGGACAAACGCAAGGCGCCTATCCTGTAACAGCCGGGGTATATTCCAATCCGAATGGCGGACAATTTATTCATAAACTCAGCAGTGATCTGGATTCTACATATTTCTCAACAGTTATTGGTTCCGGTTCCGGCTCTCCGGATTTTTCTCCCACTGCTTTTTTAGTGAACGAATGCGAAAATATATTCATCAGTGGGTGGGGAGGAGTTTTAAACCATCCAGTCAGTGGCTACATTGGTGGGAGTACTTTAGGCCTCCCCGTAACGGATAATGCATTTCAATCCCAGACAGATGGCGATGATTTTTATTTGATGGTTTTACTACAGGGTGCAAAACAATTATTGTATGGGACTTATTTTGGTGAGATGAACGGAAGAGGAGAGCATGTGGACGGGGGCACAAGCAGATTTGATAAAAAAGGGATTGTTTACCAGTCGGTTTGTGGTGGATGCGGCAGCAGTAGTGGTTTTCCTACCTGGCAGCCAGATGTGTGGTCAACGACAAACAACAGCCCTAATTGCAACAATGCTGCTTTCAAATT
>DAOVVI010000336.1 GCA_030637245.1 Cyclobacteriaceae bacterium | reverse complement strand
TCCGGATTGGTAAACTTTGAGCGCTGGACTCCTGATCGTCCCTGTTATCACCAATAATCTGCCTTCGAAACTTATCTAATGGAAAGGCCGGGCCAGGGTCTTGTTTTCTCCCTGGCGATATTTCTTCGTGACCAAGGATATTGACAATCGATTTATAATTATTAAGAATCAACTTTGTAACTTCTTCATTCACTTCAAGTTGCTTTTCAGTGTAGATGTGCCAATAACGTGGTCGCGATTCATTGCGATGGACACCTTCCATCACATCACTTTGAGTATATTTTTTGCCAAACCAGGACTGAAAATCATTCCCGGTTTTGGTGAGAACACCTGCATTGTCCAATTCAATACCAATGGAATAATTATTATATCCCGACTTTCCGCCAAAGCTGCTTCTTCCGGCATGCCAGGCTATTTTATTGAAAGGTACCAACTGGAATATTTCTCCATTACGACCTATCACCAGATGGGCAGAAGCTTTAATTTCCTCTTTTCTTAGATATCTTGCCGATGATTCAGCATCCCGGCCTGCAGTATAATGAATGATAAGAGTATCGAGATTTCCCTGTTTAAATTCAACAGTGTTTTTGGTTGCGATCAGATGTACTACATTCTCACCTTGTAGTAAGTGACCATTATCGATGGTTAGTGTCATGTTAGTTAAGTTGGTAGTTTGATGGTTATTTACAGAACCTTAATGATTATGTTCTGCTACTAAATATTTAATAAATGCCTTTTCAAACTCTATATGATTCCTGTCTTGATAGAATCACAGGTTACTAAATTGTGTCTAATATACTTATTTTTAGTTCGATATAAAATACTACAGGATTTGAAATTTCATCGTGTGGCTGTTTACCTTGAATTGATCATGGAATTTTGCAATATTTTATATCCTTCTACTAATCATAGAAAACATATCATCTTATTAAATTGTTTAATCGGAATATGGATTGAAAGGGTTATTTGATGAACATTATTATATAAATTCAAAAAGTACTTATTTTTAGTACTTAAAAAGCCATGACTTATGTACCAACCATAAAAGCAATTCAATTCGATTGTCAGCAAATTTACTTCTCTTGATCAGGATGTACACCTTGGTAAAATGATGAGTTCTCCAGGACTCAAATACAAGGATAAGGTATTTGCTTTTTATCATAAAGAAACTATGGGATTTCGTCTTGGACCAAATTTCATTACCGAAAAAATAGGATTGAAAAACGCCAAACCATTAAGCCCGTTTAAAAAGAAACCACCTTTGAAAGGATGGGTTATTATTGAACAATACGAAAGTGACACATGGGAAATGCTAACGGAAATGTCCCTTGAATTTACTAAAACTTTGAAATAATATTAATTCTAATTGAAAACGAACTATGATGACCTCAATCACACAAAGCACATTCAAATTCCTCAAGGATCTTAAACAGAATAATGACCGCGATTGGTTTCTTGCAAACAAACCTCGGTTTGAGGAAGCAAAAAAAGAGTTTGAAAATTTTATTGACCAATTGATCGGAGCTATCACCAAATTTGACAATAGTATTGCGCATCACAGGGCAAAGGACTGTATTTTTCGAATTTACAGGGATGTCCGTTTTTCTAAAGATAAATCTCCTTATAAGACACATTTTGGTGCACACATCTCTTCTGCCGCTAAAAAATCCGAGATCCATTCCAGAGCCGGGTATTACATTCATATTGAACCAGGTGGGTCTATGCTTGCTGGTGGGGCTTATGTGCCTCAGGGACCGTGGATCAAAGCGATCAGGCAGGAAATAAGCTATAACGCGGATGAATTGAAGAAGATACTAAACAATACAGAATTCAAGAATTATTTTGGTGAAATGGAAGGAGAAAAACTTAAAAGAGCTCCTAAAGGTTATGAACCTGATCATCCTGAAATTGAGCTTCTAAAATTTAAAAGTTTTTTAGCTGTAAATAAATGTACTGACCAACAGGCAACTTCCAATGATTTTCTTGATCACAGTGCAGGCGTCTTCAAAGCATTGCATCCATTTGATCAGTTCTTAAACCGGGCGATTGATTAATTAATTTCTAAACGAAAACCATCGATTTTAAAAATAATTTATAAAAAGTGGGTGACCTTTTTCCTTTTATTGCATAAAGGTCGTATCCTCCATACAACTAGGATCCTTAGTTATAAGGATTTTGATAATTCCCGGACGCTCAGTCCGGGTTTTATTTTTCAGAGTAAATCTTATTATAATCTAATCGATCACAGTTCATAAAGCAAATTGAATGCACTAACTTAAGGGGACCTTTAGTATATTGCCTCATCCAATTTCTGAAATAAAGTAGTTAGACCAATGGATCATAATCGGATAATTGAAAATCTAAAAACCAACAGAGATGTCTTTTCAGCACTTTTAGTGAACAAACATGAGTATGAATATCTCTGGAAACCGAACGCTACCAAATGGTGTCTGCTTGAAGTCGTTTGCCACCTGTACGATGAAGAACGAGAAGATTTTAGAGCAAGAGTAAAACATACCCTAGAAACACCGAATGAACCACTTACAATGTTTGATCAAATCGCTTGGGTACAAGACCGAAAATATATTGAACAGGATTATAATCAAATGGTAGAAAAATTACTGGATGAGCGCAATAATTCAATAACCTGGCTTAAATCCTTAAAATATCCATCCTGGGGAAATGCCTATCATCACCCAAAACTTGGACCTCTTTCTGCCGAGCATTTCCTGGCAAACTGGCTCGCTCATGATTTTCTACATATTCGGCAGATAGTGGGTCTTCATTTTCAATATTTAAAAGTGACAAGCGAAAATGACCTATCCTATGCCGGTTCATGGTAGTTTATAATTTGTATTCTTATAAAAATGGCCAAGGTTCAAAAAGTCAAATTTGACAGCATTCAGGATTTTTTTAACTACTTACCTGAACATGAACTGGATATTGTGCAACATTTGAGATCAATCGTCCTTGCATGTTTCCCAGATCTGAAAGAGAAATTGTCTTACAATGTTCCTTATTATTATCAGCATTCAAGAGTTTGTTTTATCTGGCCATCGTCCATTCCCTGGGGGAAAGTGAAAAAGAATGGTGTGCTTTTAGGATTTTGCAATGGCATTTTTATGAGAGATGAAATCGACTACCTGGAAAAAGGAGACCGAAAACAAGTATATGTAAAAACCTACTATAAAACCGAAGACATTGATCCCCATCTTGTAAAAACCTACATATTTGAGGCCTTATTAGTGGATGAAAGATTTAAGAAATAATAATATTGTCAGGACTTTGACAATATAATATTTCCAGCCAACCTCAAAATAATTTTACCTATATTTAACTGGATCGCGATGAATAATCATAGGTAAGGCAATGATCCCTTCCCTGGCCCGCGGCACACAGACCAATAGTCAATACAATGATATCGGCCTGTCAATGTAGTGGAATGGTCTTGAATCGGTAAGGCCAAGGATTGCAAAAAAGCACCTAAATTCCATGAGTTATCCGATTAATATGAGCATGGTTAGACATCCAGTGTTTGATTGAAGCTGGATAGTGCCAGGGATGAAGCGCTCTGTTTGAGCCCCTGCCTCGCCGGCAGGCGGGCGAAGTAGGTTTGCGGGTAGCAGGCGATTAGCAACAGCCCATTCGTTCGCCCATTTATTACCCTCCTATATTTTCAATTAAGTCCTCTCTTCTATACTACAATCTCAAG
>DAOVVI010000081.1 GCA_030637245.1 Cyclobacteriaceae bacterium | reverse complement strand
TGGGGAAAATAAGGGAAGAAAGGTGAACAGTAAAAAAATAATATTACTGGCTTATGAGAAATTTCCCCCTTGGAGAAGCTATTCTGTTCACACAAATATTTATGTAACTTAGGGCATAAACTCAGTTAACAAATATACCATAGAAAAAAAGGAGGACATATGCAATTAGAACTTTTCCCTGAATACGGGGGCGAGATTTTTCCAACAGGATGTTTTAATGATAAGCGTCTTGAAAAAAGGGGCATCAATTGATAGAGCGCATGCTCGACAAGCAAACAGTAATATTGAACCGGTTAGCAGAAGGCCGCAAAGACTTAATAGCTTTCCATCGTTTTTTAAATAATGATTCTGTGGACCATGAGACTATCATTTCATCGTTAACCTCAAAATGTGGCGAATATGTATCAGGGCGGGATATTTTATGCCTTCAGGATACTACTGAGTACAATTATCAGAAGCATTCTGGCAGATTAAAGCCTGGTGAGTTAGGTCCGGTGGGCAACAATACAGACATTGGCTTTTTTGCCCATCCGATGTTGGCTATAGATGTTGAGCAAGAATTTTGTATTGGTTTTGGTTCTATTAAGCTATGGAACAGGTCTCCGGATAAAGGTGATAAATATTCAAGAGGTTATATGGGCTTGCCGATAGAGCAGAAGGAATCATATCGTTGGATATCCAGTGCTGAGGCCACCAAAAGAAATTTACACAAAGCCAGACATATAACCATATTGGCCGATAGGGAAGCAGATATATTTGCGTTGTTTGACAGGATACCTGACGAACGAACTGACCTGATTATCCGAAGCAGGAGTAATAGAAAGTTGTTTGATCAGGAGAATGATTTGTATGAACATTTAATCGAACAGCCCGAAATAGGCCATTATACCGTTTTTGTCAGAGAAAACAAGAAAGCAGGTAGAAGGAAACATAAGGCTAAATTAGGCATAAAAACAGCGAAGGTTAAGATAAAACGTCCCTCCAACCTGAATAATCAGACAGCCAGTCCTTTTATAGAACTGACTGCCATTGAAGTTACAGAAAGTACTGAAACGGTTAAACCGGGAGAGCCTCCAGTACATTGGATACTCCTTACTACCTTAGAGGTTACCGATTTTGAACAAGCCCGTGAAGTAGTGAGAAAGTACACGTTACGCTGGCAGATAGAGCAACTTTTTAGAGTATCCAAACGTCAAGGAGTCAATCTTGAATCAAGCCAAATGGAAACAGGAAAGGGCTTAATGAATTTAGGGGCTTTAGCTTTACAGGTATCTATGCAGATTCTACAACTTACTCAGGCCAGAGACAACCCCCATAATATTAAAGCAGAAATCGCATTTACACAGCCTCAGATAGTGTTGTTATCCATATTGGTCAAAAAGTATGAAGGTAACACAGAGAAACAAAAAAATCCATATCAGCAAGCTACCATAGCTTGGGCATCATGGGTTATTGCCAGAATGGGAGGATGGAAAGGATATAGGTCTCAGGCAATTCCCGGACCCATAACAATGTTTAGGGGGTTGGATACATTCAATAAAATGTTTGTGCTCTACAAAATGTTAAAAAAAGATGTGTGAACAGAATAGCCCAATTGGGAGGGGTTTATAAAATCAAAAATTATTAAATTATTCACCTCTGGTAGAATGGATACAAATAATTAGAAAAAATTACTGCCCATACACTGTGCCATATTGCATAGCGGGATTTGGTGGTGTGCCAACTGCGGATTCCCGTTTCGCAGTTCATGTCCTCGCGGACAGGAACGCTCGCTGAAATCCGCTCCGCAACATGCACTAAACCGTTGTGCCTAATTGAATAATAAACGTTTAATTTAACACGATTAAGATGAAATCAAATCTAAACAGACGGAATTTTATAAAGTATTCAGCTTCTTTTATTCCCGTTTCAGCACTTTATTTAAACGGGTGTAATCTCGTTACCAATCAAACAAATTCCGAGAAAATTAAACGGATCGAGGTAGTTAACTATAAGGGACCCAGAAAGACTGCTGCGCATCTGGAGATTGAAAGTATCGGTGGAAAGGTCGGGGTATTCGGGACTTTGCTTTGGGGAATTCCAGAACGTATGAAAAGCCTTTTGCCAAAACTTTCAGAAATTTTAATAAATAAGAATCCACTTGACCGCGATTTGGAATTTTCAACTATTTGGGAAAAGCTTTATCCAAACAACCCTTTAGATGTTTATGAAAAAGGGATTGATCCTTTAAGCGGGAAAAATATTTGGGGGACTACACGTGGTGGGAGGCACTCTTCTACAGGTAAGATTATCATGTGCTTGAGTGCCGTTGATAACGCTTTGTGGGATCTGCGTGGCAAGATACTTGGCAAACCAGTCTATAATTTAATCGGTAATGTCAACCGGGAGCAATTGCAGGTTTATTCGCGTGTGGGAGAAGGAAAGGATTTAGAAGTAGCCCGGCGTATAGCACGTGAACGATATGATAAGGGACAGAAGCACCAGAAGTGGTATTTTGTATATGGGCCAAAAGATGGTAAGGAAGGAATGTTTAAAAATCTTGAATTGGTCAGGGTTCTCAGGGAAGAATTGGGGCCGGATGCCACACTCAAGTTCGATAACCACAGTATGCGATTTGAAATTGGACCTGATTGGGTGGTACAACTTGCCAAGGACATGATGGCATATGATCCCTTTTGGCTAGAAGAACCAACTGCCCCGGAAGATATTGAAGGATATGCGCGAATTAAGGGTGAGACAGGTATTACAATCGCTGCTGGGGAACATCATTTCACACGTTGGCAAATAAAACCTATGCTTGATCGTAAATGTATTGATTGGGTACAATTGGATCCGGACTGGTGTGGTGGTGTTTCAGAGTGGTTGAGGGCATGTGATTTGGTAAAAAAATACCCGAGAGTAAAAGTTGTTCCTCATTGCGATAATTTTATGACAAATGTTCAATGCGTAGCCTCGCAACCAGAATCATTATGTCCGATGGTTGAATACAATGATGGTCAAACGGAGAGAAAAATGAGTTTCCGCACTAGAGTACTAAGGCCTGAATCTGAGATATTACAAACACCTACAGAACCTGGGCTGGGTCCTGATCTGGATCATAGAAAAATACAACGGGTTGAATGATGATTTAAAAAATGAGGTTGAAATCAACGACACTTATTTATCATGAAGTAATTTCAATTAAAAGTTAATTATAGAATATCATGCTAATCAACTAGGCAACATCCTGCATACCACAATACCGCCCACGGTGCTGGATTCGTAATTTTGGTGCCGAATTAGTACATTCGTCTGGAATTTAAAACATTGGTGACTGGCGGCACAGTGCATGCACGTTGACGTTCACCATAAATGAATCAAAGACTCTGTTGGCGCGAGCTTGTAGCTCGTATCCCCACTATTTAGCAAACAATCAACCTTTCCCAAAGCAATTTATGCAGCGAATGAAAATAGTATTGATTATGGTGAAGGAAAGGGAGTATTAGAAATTAGACAATGTTTGATATGGTATTGGTACGAGCTACAAGCCTGTCTGCCGACAAAGGCAGGCTCACACCAATGCGGGAGTTAGGGGAATGGATTAATTCGTCCCTTTCTTCATCTTCTCCTCCCTCCTCTTTCTTCTCAATTCCTGCTTTTCTCTTTCTCTTTGCTCAATCATTTCCGGGGTGGTCTTCCATCGTTCATGCATCCAAACCCATTGGGTTGGGTATTTCTTGATGTGCTCCTCCGCCGCACGATGAAAACGCTCGGTGTTAATTTGTAGTTCCTCTTTTCGGTCACCTGTGCGGATCACCTCCATTGGCTCACCAAATATAAACTTGTAGTTATTGCCCTTTGTTCTCACGTATGATGCAACAAAAGAAGTAGCATCTGCATCCAATGCCAACATGGCTGCCCCAATAGGTGTGTATGCCGGTTTCCCATAAAAATCTACAAATACTCCTTTCACACTAGTATCTTGATCAATGAGCATTCCCAGGCTATTGTTTTGTTTCAAAAACTGCAAAATAGCTTTATAGGTGCTTCCTCTTGGCAGGATTTTAAAATCGCTA
The DNA here is from genome assembly GCA_030637245.1 of Cyclobacteriaceae bacterium. Taxonomy (GTDB): domain Bacteria; phylum Bacteroidota; class Bacteroidia; order Cytophagales; family Cyclobacteriaceae; genus JAAUQL01. The sequence continues at coordinate 2,860 of DAOVVI010000081.1, read as the reverse complement.
AACACCCTCTTTTTCATGACCCAATTGTTTAATCTTTCATTTTTCAAAGGTTTTGCCACCGCACCGGCGCTAAATCCCAAAAGGGTATAAGCCTTTGATGCAGCTTCCCAACACCCTAGATGTGGGACAATATTAATTATGCCCTTCCCTCTGGCAAAAGCCTTGTCCGCATGCTCCTTCCCTTCTACTTCTACATTTTTAAAAAATGTTTCTTTATCATCAACGTCCAGCTTTATTGCCAATTCTGCAGCGGATCTTCCAAGGTTTTTATATACCTCCTTAGCCATATGATAAATTTCAGCTTCACTCTTTTCTTTATCATACGCTATGGTAAGATTACGAATAGTTTTAAGACGTTCTTTTTTGATGAGATAAAAAGCTGTAATACCTAATTGCTCACAAAAATAACTTGTCCAATCCCAGGGCAGGATTTTTACGATCAAAAGAATTAACCTTATGAAGCCAAGGATCAATGAATATTTTATGGATTTTCTGAGCTTTTTAACTTTGCTCATATGTAAAGTTTGAATTTTGAGCAAAAATAAGGATTAATTCATTCTTGCGTTATGAGAATCGTTTTTGTTTTATTGCCCTGTTGGGAAATATGAAGGCTAAGAAAAGCAAAATGGCTATACCAAAAAACAGCATAAGTGATTCTCCAAAAAGAGCTGCATTAAGTAATTTGAACATGCTCAAATTTAAAAATTGTGGGAGTGCCCTCAAGCCAACGGTCAATTCCATAAGTATCACTCCAACCAATATTAAACCAAAGCCAACCTTTGAAATTGTACCAGAAGTTGAAAGGTAGTTTTTTACAATAAGCAGGCCAATCAAAAAACAACTGGTAAAGCCTAAAAATGAAAGATGCAAATAGGTCATTATGGCTTCCCTGTTGAAATATGCAAATTCTGAAATAAAAGGTAACGGTGATAAAAACTGCATCATGATCTTCAATAACCAAGATGCTAATGCAATTCCAAAAAACCATTTCACCCAACCATTGAATAAAACAATACTCAACTTAGTTTTCACAAATAGTATTCTTAATAATATGAATCCCGCCCATAATTGAAGTACTGCACCTATGAATCCAATGAAATATACGAGTCGGTTTGGTCCAAAGCTCAAAGTTGAAAGAGCAAAAGTTAGCATCGTGGCGAAAATCAAAAGTTTGTAAATCAATTCTCCTTTAGCCTTACTATATTCAATTCCAAAACCGTCCAGCATTTTAAACAACAGCGCAAATACAGCCATGGTGAACCAGCCATTATATTGAAAATGGAGATAAAAATAGATGGCCATGTCATACAAGGTTGTGCCCTTCATATCCATCACCACAACAGGGCCCAGTGTTAAAGGACCCAGACCGGATATCAGCATAAAAACCAGTCCTGCCCTCATGAATTTTGAAGCCAGATCGTTCTTGTCTGCATTTTTGAAAAATAAAATCGCAAAGATCAATGACAGGATCATTTGAAAGGTGGAGAAAATGATGGACGGAGCAGCATATCCCATAAATGGAAAAGTTACTAACATTCCCATGACGGCTATTTGAAGATATATGATCAATCTATAGCTTCTCCTGTTAATCCGGCCATTTTTGGGTAAAAGCATTCCAAAAGCCAGAGTTGCCAAAGCCATAAACACCCAGCCTAAAAAGCCTGTATGAGAATGTGCATGTATCCAATTTCGTGCTGGCAAAGTCGATATTGGAAATACATCATTAAACCTAAGCAAGACGCCAATAGCAGCGATAATTACAAAATTTGCAAGTGCTAAAAATAGTCCTGTTCGTATTACCCTACCTTTTGAAATCACGCTGCTTTTCTTTGTTTACTTATAATGACAATAACTAAGTTAACGAAAAAAAGAATAATGATTACTGCGATTAACATACCAGATAAAGATCGGTACTGAGTTTCCATCAATAATCCGGATATAATCCTCATTGCAAGTGTCACCTGAAGTAAAACTGCCCAAATAAATAAGGTGTCATGAAACGGTCTGATGGTTAGGCCGGCAACTCCGGGAAATATAATTGGTGCATGAGCAAAGATCATGGAAAAGGTAAATCCAAGGAAAAATGCATGTAACATCGCGTCATAATTATAAATACTACCAAAGTCAACAATCATCAACAATCCACAAATCAATAACCAAAAATACCCTGCCAAAAGCAATGAGCCTGTATATCGATGCATCCCTTTTGCCTTTACGGATTTCCTGGCTATATCATAATTCCATAACCAGATTGCTATTAGAATTAAGCCCGTCCCGGATATAAATTTCCCAACCGAATGATAGGGTAAGATGATCCCAACCATGAAAACAGAAATAGCTATGATCATGGTAATTCTCTTTCGCTTGGATTGGGGTAAAAACTTGCTCAGTTCAAGACGCTCACCAAAAACAGTTAATAAAATAAAGACGATCCACCATGGAGCAGCTTGTGGATAAGATGGTGAAATTATCATGATGATGTTACCTACAGCCCATCCGATAGCGCCAACCATCATGACATAAAAGTAATATTCGCCAAACCGATTTATGAGATCAATGTAAATGTAAATAAGTCCAAGACTACCAAGGGTAAGCAGGCTCATGGCAATCGCTTGTTCTCCCAAAATGAAAAATATCAGACTCATCCCAGAAATCACGGGAATGATATACATCCACTTTTTCTTTAAAGCAACGATTCGCTCTAGGACAATCAGTGTCCCCAGAAAACTTCCAGTCATCAATGCGCCATGCTCACCGGCCGCCTCTCCCATCGGAATTGACCATCCCATCCTGAAAAGCCCGGCCAAAATCCCAAACACCAATGAGATCAGCACAAAAGGCAATACAAAAAATATTTTCT
>DAOVVI010000132.1 GCA_030637245.1 Cyclobacteriaceae bacterium | reverse complement strand
GTCCCGGCATATCTATTTCCGGAACAATAGTAATGTATCGCTCTTTTGCATAGTTAACAATATCTCTATATTGTTCCTGGGTGTAGAAACCTCCTTTGCCGCCACCTACCTGTGTACTTCCTCCATGAGCTGTCAGGTTGGGCCAGGATTTGATTTCAATACGCCAGCCCTGATCGTCTGAAAGATGCAAATGTAAGGTGTTCAATTTGTAAGCTGCCAACAAATCTATATAACGCTTCACGTCTCCCACTTTGAAAAAATGCCTGGCTACATCCAGCATAGCTCCCCGGTAGGCATAACTTGGTTTATCAATAATTGTACCTGTTGCAATTTCCCAAGGACCTTCCCGGGTAGATGAGGATTCGATCTTTGCCGGCAGAAGCTGGCGGAATGTTTGAACGCCACGAAAAACTCCTTCTGGATTTTGTGCGCTAATGGTTACCTGATCTTCGCTGATGGTTAATTCATATCCTTCATTCCCAAGTTCAGCATTGTTTTCCGAAAGCATCAAATAAATATTTCCCTTGCCTGCTGTTTGATCCGTAGCTTGAAGTGGAATACCAAAACCCGTAGATGGATTTAAAATTTTAGCCAAATACTGACCAATTAATTTTAGTTCTTCTGAAGATTGCTGGAAATAAATCACTGATTTCTCAGAAAGGATAAAAGAACTGTTTGTTGCAGTAACAGTTCCCGGTTTAGGAATAATCGATTCTTTCAGGAGATCCTTTGGAGTTCTGGATGTACAGGAACACAATACAAATGATAAAAGTAGTATTGAATTAAGCTTAAAAATCATTGTTTTCATATTGACTTATTTTTTAAATTATCATAATCCAAAGTTATAAAAGTAATTTTGATTTCACATGAAGTAGTATTTCTAATCCTATTTTAAGAAAAAGAGATGATAGAAAAATAATGAATTTTTATATATAAAAATAACATTAATCTTCTTACATTACTTGCAACTAAAATATGGAAAACATGAAACTTGTCTATATAGGAACCTATCCCCCTCGTGAATGCGGTATTGGCACTTTTACAAGAAATTTGCGCGAATCAATGGTTAGTGATAATGATGCAAAGCGGGGTTTAGTTGAAGGCATTGTTGTAGCTATGGATGATCATGAACAAACCTATGACTATCCGGAAGAAGTAAAATTAACAATCAGACAAGAACACCAACGAGATTATATAAAGGCAATTAAATTCATCAATCTGGACGGCGCAGACCTTTGTGTTCTTGAGCACGAATTTGGAATATTTGGTGGGAAAAACGGCGTATATATTCTTTCGTTGCTTCACAGGCTAGAAATTCCGCTCATTGTAACCCTTCACACAATTCTTAAAAGTCCATCCTACAATGAAAAAGCGGTGTTGCAGGAAATTTGCAAAATGGCCAGTAAGATCGTTGTGATGAGTCATAAAGCCATAGAATTTCTTACTGATATATATGGTGTGCCAAAAGATAAAATAGTTTTTATAGAACACGGTGTTCCTGATCTTAATTTCGACATGGCTCGCTCGAAGCAGGAATTTAAAATCGCAAATAGAAAGGTCATACTCACCTTTGGATTTATTAGCCGAAATAAAGGAATAGAAACAGTTATAAAAGCCTTGCCAAATGTTGTTGAAAAACATCCTGATGTTTTATATATGGTTTTGGGGAAAACTCATCCAAATGTTCTCAGACATTCTGGTGAAGAATACCGGATTTATCTTCAACATTTAGCTAAAAATCTTAAGCTTGGCAACAATGTTTTTTTTCTCAATAAGTTTATTGACCAAAAAGGATTGTTTAAATACTTATCAGCATCTGATATTTATGTCACGCCCTACCTTAATGAAGCCCAGATTACCAGCGGCACACTTTCCTATGCAGTTGGCACCGGTTCTGCAGTTATATCTACACCATACTGGCATGCGTCAGAATTATTGGCAGAAGGTAGAGGTAGGCTATTTGATTTTAATGGTACCGAAGAGCTCTCAACAATTCTTATGGAATTGCTGGATAAACCGGAAGAATTGAAAGAGCTTAGAAAGAAAGCATATGACTATGGTCGAAAAATAACATGGCCTAAAATGGGTGAAAAATACATTAATCTTGCTGAAAACATCCTTAGAGACAGCCCAAAGGTACTCATAAAAAAAGAGACTATTATTGACCCAACCATTCTGCCTCCATTTTCACTCGTTCACATTAAAAGATTAACTGACGATACTGGGATCATCCAGCATGCAAAATTTGGTATTCCAAATTTGAAAGAGGGGTACTGTTTGGATGACAACGCCCGCGCTTTGCTCATGGTGTTGATGGCATATAAGCAAAAAAAGGATGCCTCGGCCTTAGATTTATCACCCATTTATTTAAGCTATATCCACTATATGCAAAACGGAGACGGCACATTTAGAAATTTTCTCAGTTTCAACCGTAACTTCCTTGATGAGATTGGTTCCGAGGATTCTTTTGGAAGGACGATTTGGGCGCTTGGATACCTGCTTAATCATGCCCCAAATGATTCGTACTACCAAACCGGTATTTCAATATTTTTTAAAGCGACAGTAAATTTTGAAAAACTAAAATCTATACGAAGTATAGCGAAAACCATAGTTGGTATCAGCTATTATCTTAGTAGTAATCCTTCTGATGAATCGATGACTGAAACATTAAGAAATCTCACAAATAAATTAGTCAGCCACTATGAGGAAAATAGCTCTCCCCAGTGGAAGTGGTTTGAACCAATACTAACTTATGATAATGGCATGTTGCCACTAGCGCTTTTACATTCAGGAGAAATACTTAATGATAACAAAATAATAGAGATTGCCTTAGAAACCATGAATTTCTTAACAGAGGTAACACTTAAAGATGGTTATTTATCAATTATTGGTAATGAGAAATGGTATAAAAAGGGTGAGGAAAGGTCTGTTTTTGACCAACAACCTATAGATGCAATGGCAATGATTTTAATGTATCATCAAGCCTTTCATTTAAAAAAGGAAAAAGATTATCTGAATAACTTATTCACCTCGTTTATGTGGTTTCTTGGTGAAAATGATCTTAGAATGAAATTATATGATTTTGAAACTAAGGGATGTTGCGACGGACTTGAAAGAAATGGCGTAAATCGTAACCAGGGAGCAGAAAGTTCTTTGGCGTATTTGATATCGCATTTAACAGTTTTGGAGGCTTTTGAAGAATTTGATAAAATAGATTAATGGATCAGCTAATAAAAAGATATAAAAATAATCCGATTCTTACCAAAGAGGACGTTCCTTACCCTGTTGCAACTGTTCATAATGCCGCAGTTGTAAAGTTTGAAAATAAATATATGATGGTTTTCAGGTCTCATAAGCTGAACGGAAGGAGTATATTGGGGCTGGCTGAAAGTAACGATGGCTATCATTTTAATGTTAATGATGAACCATTCATGGTTACTGCCACAGAAGGGATATTTAAAGAATATGAAGAATATGGAGTTGAGGATCCACGTATAATTTACCTTGAAGGTGAATTTCTCATCACGTATAGCGCCTATTCCAGGCATGGGGTACGCATAGGCCTTGCAAAAACGAAAGATTTCAAAACCATTGAAAGGGTTTCTCTTATTACAGAAGCTGATTACCGCAATGTGGTCATATTCCCAGAAAAATTTAATGGCTTGTATGCAAGACTTGATCGCCCACATTCTGAAATATCTCCATGGGCAATCTGGATTTCCTATTCTCCTGATTTAATCTATTGGGGAGAATCTAAATTAATAATGAATCCTGTTCAATATCACTGGGACGAAATGAAAATAGGCCCCGGAGCGCCACCTATCAAAACCAAACGAGGTTGGCTAAACATCTATCATGGCGTTTTCCCAACAATGGATGGTAGTGTTTATAGATTGGGAGTAGCATTGCATGATCTAGATGACCCCTCAAAAATAGTAGCTGTTGGTGATGAGTGGATCTTGCAACCTGAAGAAATATATGAAATAACCGGATATGTCCATAATGTAGTATTTACCTGTGGAGCTGTACCAGAAGATGACGGCAGTGTTAAAATTTATTGGGGAGGAGCGGATAAAGTAATGTGTGTTGGAACAGCAAGATTAGATGACCTTGTTGACCATTGTTTTAAAAATTCACGAAAACCATTATAGAATGAAAGTGGCGATATTGGCTCCTATTGCATGGAGGACTCCTCCCAGAAAATATGGTCCTTGGGAGCAAGTAGCTTCTAATATTGCTGAAGGACTCGTTGAAAAAGGAATAGATGTGACTTTATTCGCCACAGGTGATTCTATCACAAAGGGTAAGCTAGAATATATATGTGAAAACGCATACGCTGAAAATTCAGAACTTGACCCTAAAGTATGGGAAAGTCTTCATATTAGTCATTTGATGGAGCGGGCAGATAAATTTGATTTAATCCACAACAATTATGATTTTCTACCATTAAGTTATTCCCGACTCATCAGTACGCCAATAGTGACTACTATTCATGGTTTCTCTTCACCAAAGATTTTACCTGTTTATAAAAAATATAATAAAAACACTTCTTACGTATCCATTAGCAATTCCGACAGAAGCCCTGAGCTTGATTATCTGGCAACTGTTTACAATGGTATTGATGCCAAATCATTTACCTTCAGACAAAATCCTGATGAGTATCTATTGTATTTTGGTAGGATTCATCCTGAAAAAGGCACGTATGAATCCATTCAGATAGCAAAACAGTCACATAAAAAACTTATTATTTCCGGTTTAATTCAGGATCAGCAATATTTTGACGATAAGGTGAAACCATTTATAAATAATGATGATATTATTTATACAGGTAATTCCGGTCCGGCTGAGCGCAATAAACTTTTAGGAGGAGCAATAGCGCTATTACATCCGATTAGTTTTGAAGAACCGTTTGGATTAAGTGTGGTGGAGGCTATGTTTTGCGGTACACCTGTCATCGCATTTAACAGAGGATCGATGCCGGAATTAATCCTTCATAGTAAAACTGGCTTTATTGTTAAAAGCATTGATGAGGCTGTGGTAGCTGTGCAGGATGTGAACCAATTAAATCGAAGAGATTGCTATGAGTGGGCAGTGTCAAAGTTCACTATTCAAAAAATGATTGAGGGATACTTAAAGGTTTATAGAGAAATATTAAGTATATAAATGTCTAAAATAGATTGGTCAGTGCATTTAAATAAGAAGTTCTAAAATAAAAACCGCTACTATTTTGGATTCTTTAATTCATGTAAAAGTTCCTCTAAATTCACACTTGCAAATGCAGAAGCATAGTCTGACATGGCATATGGAATGCTTAGCATGCCATTATGGGCAATAGCCCCGCATGTATATATTACGTTGGGCACATATCCTTCTCTTTCCGCTTCATTTGGCATCATTAATGGAGTTTTTAACCTTCCAATTTCTTTCTCAGGATTATCAAGGTCAAATAAACCGGCTCCCAAAACATACTCTCTCATTTGCCCTACTGCGTGTGTTAAGACAATCCATCCTTCTTTTGTTTCAATGGGTGATCCGCAGTTTCCTATCTGAACAAATTCCCATGGATATTTTGGTTTCTGAATGAGTTTGGCTTTACGCCACATATTAATTTCATCTGAAAAAGAGATATAGTTATTGACTCCATCTATTCTGCAGAGCATGGCATATTTTCCTTTTATCCTCCTTGGAAACAATGCCATACCTTTATTCCTGCCTATTTCACCGTTGATGGGTTTAATATTAAAATGGTAAAAATTTTTCGATTCCATTAATTTAGGC
>DAOVVI010000208.1 GCA_030637245.1 Cyclobacteriaceae bacterium | reverse complement strand
TTCATAAATGGGGTGACTTATTTCAACGGAATCGTTTGGATTTATACTAAAATTACCTCTTATATCTGTTAGAAATTTGGTTTGTGACTGATGTGGCACAAGTTGCACAAACGGAATACCTTGTTTTGTATAAGAATCAATTATTTTCCAGTTCTGTACCTGAGCTAAAACACGCTCGGGAAAAAACATGGGTAAACAACAGATTAATATAAGTTTACACTTTAAATACACAGGGATACCACCAAGTCGTTTCTATTCATTAAGTGGTTAAATATGTTAAATTTATTGATCTTCTCTACGGATTACCTTCTTTTTCTGGGTTAAAAGTTATTCAGCAAATTGAATCTTAAATCCTTTTGAAATGTAGAAATATATTGCTGTCTTGTTTTATCTTTGTCGCTTTATTTACCGTGTTTGTTGAAAATTGAAAATTTTTGGATTAAATTTTTTTACACTTCTAGTTGTTGTTTTTCTTATTTCCTCTTTTGATGGGCTGGCTCAGGAAGAACTGAACTATGAAAAGCAGCTTTGGGCAGGCGCTTATTTCAACTGGAAACTGGATGATAAGTGGGTATATAACCAGGATTTTGGGTATCAACATTCTTATGAGACGCCAACTTTCACACGGATTTCTCTTCGATCTCAAATCAATCGTCAGCTAACAGGTTCATTTAGCTTACACGGTGGGATGAATTTTTTTTACAAGATCAATGAGTTTGATAATAATGCCATAGAAATTCGACCCTGGGTGGGAGCAAAGCTACGATGGCCTTATTTCTGGAGATTTAATTTTGTGCATTATCTCAGATTTGAGCAACGGTTTGAGCACACTTTCAATGTAAATGATTGGGAGAATAATTTTAGAGGAAGGTATAAAATAGCCTCGAATATACCGATAAACCATGGAGCCTTGATTGATAAGACCTTATACGGTGTGATTGCGTATGAGTTCTTCACTGTTTCTTTTGGCGATGATGTCCGTTTCACCACAGCTGCTACACATCGCTTTGACTTGGGCATGGGTTATCGTCAAAATACAAAAGTCAGATACGAAGCTATAATTATTGCTTTTAATACCCTCGATGAAGATACCGAACATTATTCTTTTTCCAACTTCGTCTTATTTTTAAAATACAAACGATATATACATTGGGAGAGATCAGGTAATGATCCTGAGGGCTCCTGGTAAAATTTTAATCTTCACTTGTTTTACCTCTCCAACTACTTCACCATCGACCTGAAGTGTCTCAGCTTCCTTAATCTCAATGATAGCATTTTTACAAATAACTACTTTCATCAAATCTTTTCTGGGCTGTAATTTCTTCTTGAAAATGCTAACCAGTGACCGTAATAAACTAACGAACTTGATTTGTTTTACCAGGCAAATTTCAAAAACTCCATCATCCAGCTTGCCAACAGGATTAATAACTGCCCCGGTGCCATACATGGTAGCATTAGCTATTACAATCATATAGGCCTTCCCCTGATACTGTATGCCGTCGGCGACAAGACGATAAGAAATGCGTTTTTTTTGTTTTAATTCCTTAAAAAACAACCTGGCATAGCCAAAATATCCTCTTATTTTTTCTGCTTCAAATCGTTTTACAATTTTAGCGTTTAGCCCAATATCACTCAAATGAAGAGAATAGTGATTTTTATTAATTTGTAACAGATCAACTTCCTGGACGCGCTCATTTTTAATAATATTCCAGCACTCCTTAAATCTTTGCGATGGGTTTAAGCTCAGGCTGATGTCCGGGATTTTAGGAATATTGAGTTCCCTGGACATGCCATTGGCCGATCCAAAAGGTATTAATCCGATTTTAATAGATGAATTTTTAACAACCTTTGCCGCCAGGAGTAAAGTGCCATCACCGCCAACAGCTACTATTACCTCCGGTTTATGATGTATCACCAGCTTTATTAACCTTGATTCATCATCCGTTCCGGTAGTTTTATAGAGCTCGTAAGAAAATCCCATACGTTGATTTTCCTCTTCAATAAATCTGTAAAAGGCGGACTTATCATTCCCACCGGATATAGGATTTACAACAAATAGGTAATTTATTTGAGGCATAGGGTTTTGAAAGCAATCCTTTTGTAATTATACGAAAAGAATATAGACCTTTAGAGCTTTTATTTGAAAGATATTTTCAATAGAGTTTAGATAGGTAAAAACCTGTTCGCAAATGCAAACATCGCCAATCTAATTTGAAACAAGTTGTTCTTTGATGGCTGTGAATAATGTACCATAACAATAGTTGAAACCAACAATCACTTTATTGCCCGACTTTCTTTCAACATCTGTTGAATCATTATACAGATCCCGATAAAAATCGGGATGAACCATAAGCACATAATTTGATTTAAACCCGATTGCACCAGGTGTTAAGATTCTTGATTAGCCTATTTTCAATTTCTTCCTTATATTGGAACAATTGAAATTCAAACTACCAATTCATGAAATTCTTTATTTGCTTCCCAGTCTTAGCCTTATTCTTTTCCTGTGCTCATGAGCATATTCCCAATCGCCCTAACGTGATCATGATCATGTGCGATGATTTAGGCTGGGGAGATACCGGCTTCAATGGTAATGAGATTATTAAAACGCCAAATCTGGATTTACTCGCATCAAAGGGTATGGTTTTTAACCGCTTTTATTCCGCATCGCCTGTATGCTCACCCACCAGGGCCAGCTGCCTGACCGGGAGGAACCCATATCGGATGGATATTCCTAACGCAAATAGCGGGCATATGAAAATGGAGGAAGTAACATTGGCTGAGATTCTCCGAAAACACAAGTATAAAACCGGTCATTTCGGCAAATGGCATCTTGGCACACTTACGACCAGGATCAAGGATGCTAATCGTGGCAAACCCGGAGTTTCAGAGCATTTCAGCATTCCTACACAGCATGGATTCGATGAGTTTTTTTCAACTGAGTCAAAGGTGCCAACATATGACCCTATGAATAAACCTAAAATCTACAATGAGAAAATAGGTGAAAGCCCCAGGTATGGGTGGGCGCATATCGAAAATGAGGAAGACGCAGAGCCATTTGGCACATATTACTGGAATGGGAAAGAAATGCTGGTTGAACAAAATCTCGGAGGTGACGATTCTAAACTAATCATGGATAGGGCAATTGATTTTATCCAAAGTTCAAATAAGTCCGGAAATCCATTCTTCTGTGTCATTTGGATGCACACCCCGCACTTACCGGTCGTTGCAGATAAAACTTATCGCAATTTGTATAAAGACTTGGATTTTCAAGAGCAATTGTATTTCGGTACCATCTCTGCAATGGACGAACAAGTTGGGAGGTTATGGAAAACCTTGAATGAGTTGGAAGAGGGTAAAAATACCATGATCTGGTTTAGCAGTGACAACGGACCTGAAAATGGAACACCGGGATTGTCGGGACCTTTCAGGGAAAGGAAAAGAAGTCTTTATGAGGGTGGTGTGCGGGTTCCCGCATTTTGTGTGTGGGAAAACGGGATAGCTTCCAGTCAATCCTCATCAGTGCCCATGGTGACCAGCGATTATCTTCCCACCATTTTGGATATGATTTCAATAAAACACAATTTAGTCAGACCAATGGATGGAATAAGTTTGAAAAGGATAATTAATGGCAATCAAAAAGAAAGGGGAGAATCTATTGGTTTTTTATTTAGAGAAAAAATGTCATGGGTCAATGACCGGTATAAACTCATCAGCACCGACAATGGCAATACATTTGAATTGTATGATTTAATCCAGGATCCAGAAGAAGATCATGATATTTTGACCAATCAAAATGAAATTGCAGATAGAATGCAAAATGAGCTTTCTAATTGGATGAATTCAGTAAACTTTAGTCGAAATGGGGGCGATTATTAATAATGGTAATGAAAATAATGAATAACATCAGACTTTTTACATTTTACCTTTTTACTATTCATACCTTATTTATCTCCTGCTCAGTAAAGAGAGATATTGATAGGCCAAATATCCTCTTTATCATGGCTGATGACCATACGAGCCAGGCCTGGGGAATTTATGGAGGGGCATTAAAAGATTTTGTGCAGGCCCCGAATATTTCGAGACTGGCTGAAGAAGGCTGTACACTAAAAAATGTGTTTTGTACAAATTCTATTTGTACACCAAGCCGTGCATCCATCATGACGGGGAAATACAGTCATCAGAATGGAGTTTATACACTTTCTGAAGCCTTAGAACCAGACAGTATGAATGTGGCTAAAGTCATGAAACAAAGCGGCTATCAAACAGCTATTGTCGGTAAGTGGCATTTAAAGAAAACGCCTTCAGGTTTTGATTACTTCAATGTACTTCCGGGCCAGGGGAGATACAACAATCCGATTTTGAGAAATGCGGAGAATTGGACTGAAGGAGGGAAGGAATACCAGGGGTTTTCGTCAGATGTGATCGGTGATGAAGCCATTAAATGGTTGCGCCAACGAGATGAAAGCAAGCCATTTATGCTGATGACACATTTCAAAGCCACACACGAACCATTTGATTATCCGGAAAGAAAAGAACATATGTTCGATGGTGTTGAGATTCCTGAGCCAGAAAATCTTTTAGATTTTAATGGAGAAGCATCAGATAGAACATTCAGCGGCCAGATCCTGGAGATTCTTGGAAACCGTTGGATTGCAGCAAGTAAAAATGCAACGGACAGGTACCCGGGATTGCCTTTTAATTTGGATGGATTGGACAGTGTTCAGGCGAGGAAAAAGATCTATCAAAAATATGTGAAAGACTTTTTGCGTAGCGGTTCGGCAATTGATGACAATATTGGAAAATTATTGGATTATTTAGACGCCAACGGATTAGCTGAAAATACGGTTGTGGTTTACACTGCTGATCAGGGATTTTTTCTGGGAGAGCATGGTTTTTTCGATAAACGAATGTTTTATGAAGAAGCTTTGCGCATGCCCTTTGTGATCAGGTATCCCAAAGAAATAAAAGGAAACACATGGAATGAAGATATGATTT
>DAOVVI010000329.1 GCA_030637245.1 Cyclobacteriaceae bacterium | reverse complement strand
TTGCACATAATCTAAAAAAATGGAAGAAAACCTCTTCGTCTCTTCAAATTCAATCTTATTTAACTTCATATACCTGTGGATTTAAAACTAAATAACAGATAAAATTCCTAATTGTTTATACCTGGGATTCCGTGCAGATCAAACTCTCTTGCTTCGGTAATTTTGATATTAGCGAAATCACCGATCTTCAAATAATGCGCTTTAGCATCAATTAAAACTTCATTGTCAACTTCCGGCGAATCATATTCTGTTCTTCCAATAAAATAGCCCGATTCTTTACGGTCAATAAGCGTTTTATATGTATTGCCAATTTTTTCTTCATTGAGCTTAAGGGAGATTTGTTCCTGTAGTTCCATCAATTCATTGGCTCTTTCTTCTTTAACTTCCTGGGGAACATTGTCATTTAATTGATACGCGGAGGTTCCTTCTTCATGAGAGTAGGTAAAAACCCCAAGCCTCTCAAACTTCCATTCATCCACAAATTCCATTAACTCTTGAAATTCTTTATCAGTTTCTCCGGGATGGCCAACAAGCATGGTAGTTCGAATAGCAATCCCTGGCACTTTGCTCCTGATGGTTTCCAACAGCTTTTCTGTTTTATTTCTGGATGTTCCCCGACGCATGAGTTGAAGCATATTGGTAGAGGCGTGCTGGAGAGGGATATCGAGGTAATTACAGATCGTTTTTTTTCTTACCATTACCTCAAGAATATCTTCAGGAAATCCAGTTGGAAATGCATAATGCAGTCGAACCCAATCGATACCGTCTATATCAGATATTCGATCAAGTAACTCTGAAAGATTTCTTTTTTTATAAATGTCCAGTCCGTAATATGTAGAGTCCTGTGCGATCAGGAGCAATTCTTTCACGCCGTTTCGGGCCAGGTTTTTAGCCTCGGTAAGTATAGCTTCAATTGGTTTGGAAACATGTCTTCCTCTCATAATTGGGATGGCACAAAAGGAGCAAGGCCGGTCACAACCTTCTGAAATTTTCAGATATGCATAATGTTTGGCAGTAGTTGTAATCCGCTCTCCGATCAATTCATGCTTATAATCCGCCTTGAATTTTTTTAAAAGCAGAGGCAATTCCATGGTGCCAAACCACGCATCGACATTGGGAATTTCATGTTCCAGCTCATCACGATATCTCTGACTCAGGCATCCGGTCACATACACCTTTTCAATTAATCCATTTTCTTTTGCTTCAGTATATTTTAATATGGTATCGATTGATTCCTGCTTTGCATTATCAATAAATCCACAGGTATTTATGATTACAATATTATTTTCATTGCCATCCACCTCATGTTCTACTGAAATCCCATTGCCTTTCAACTGTGTCATTATTACCTCAGAATCCACCAGATTTTTTGAGCATCCAAGCGTGACCAGATTTACCTTTGTTTTGTTTATTCCCTTTGTCTTCAAATTGTTTTCCGTTTGGAGTGCAAAATTAGCAAAAAAACTGACCCTCATAAGATGGTTCGATTATTAGGCGTTTCTTAATGATATGAAAAAGGATGTAAATTCAATTTATTGGATAAATTTGCGTTTCATTTGGAAATGCTATTTATGCCTGCAGAAAAAAGAAGGTCATATAAATTTATTTTTTGGGTGGTTTTCATATTAGGCGGGAATTTATTTTTTTCTTGTCAGAATGAAAATTGTGTATCGGTATTCAATAATTATCTGTTGGTAGGATTTATAAACGCAGATACCCTGGAAACCGGCGAGATAGAATTCCATAAAAATGATACCATTTTCTACTCTGTTACTGCCGTAGGAAATGATTCTGTGTTTTATGACAAGGATGATGTTTTATCCACCTTTACGCTACCTGTAAATCCAGCCCTGGGATTGACCACTTTTAGTTTGGAAATGATTGATTCGATTAGATATGACACACTTTCATTGGACCCAATTGACATTGATACAATTTATTATATAAATCCCACGCCGCACACAATTACCGTAAGTTACAATAGAAGTCAGAGAATTATCTCTGAAGAATGTGGCGTTGAGATTGCATACACAAAATTAAAAGTGGAAGAAATTTCCTTCCCGACAAGCAATTTGACAGAAGACAAACTTTCAAGATTTAACGAGGTCAACATTGAAATATTTTTTTAGCATACTTTTTTTAATTTCCGCTTGTTTCAATCTTTTTGGTCAGGCGAGCAGATATGCACCAACTGCCGTAAAACTTGGCGTCGATCCTGGAACATTGGGGTATATGATCTTTTCAGAAAAGAGAGGATTTTTTGAAGTTGAGGGAGATATTGACATTGATCGGTTTTTTGTTGTGGCAAATTATGGATTATCAAATTATAAGCTCAGTGAGGATACGTATGTATATGAAAATAACGGATCATATCTTCGTCTTGGCGCTGATATTAATTTTATGCAAAGGAACCCGCACTTGAATGTGGCGCTCTTTGGCTTGAGATATGTTGCTTCATCTTTTAATGATAAATTGGATTATGATACCCGTGCCGTAATCCATTCGCAAACAGGTTGGCCAAATACCAGGGAAACGATCTCCAACCCTAATGCTAAAGCTAATTGGTATGAAATGGTAACAGGATTAAAGATACGAGTTGTAAAACAATTGTATATGGGCTTTACACTTCGTTTTAAATTTTTGATGAAAATCAAAGGCACTAAAAACCTCAGACCTTATTATGTCCCCGGCTTTGGAAAAAACATCAATACATCAGCATTCGGATTTAACTACTATATCTCCTACAGGTTGCCTTTCAGAAAAAAAATCATCTATACGGATAGTGATAATAAAGTAATTGAAGAGAAGAAGAAATAGAGATCTAGGCGGCAACTTTTACCAGCATGGTATTGTTGTTGGTACTTGTTCTTGGTACTGGTTAAAACCGCAATCTTTCATAATAATCCCTTAGGTGACACCGTTAACCAATCCTGAAAAAGAATTTATAATTCTCCGGCTAAGTTAACCGGTTAAGAAAAGAACAGCCAGGTCACTGACAGGCCTCTTTTTTGAAATGAATTTTATTAAGATTTCTTTTTGCCCATTCTTCTTAATACAATCAAGACAACAAGCAGTACAACTGCGATACCAACGTAAAGCATCATGCCGGAACCGTTATCACTTGCTGATGTTTCTTCATCATCTTCCGACGCTTCGTAAAAAATTGGCTCCATATCATCAAATTGGACTGAGTCATTGAATGATGAAGAATTATCCTGAACAGCCTCAACCGTATCTTTTTCTGTATCCTGGGCCATGGTAACAATTGGATTTAAGGCCAATCCCAAAACAAAAAAGAATATAAAACTTGCAGAGAGTAATTTTAAAAGTGTCGTTTTCATAATATTTTTAGTTAAAGTACAAAATTAATGTATTTAGAAGTGTCAGTCTATAAAGTCAAGCACTTTTTGAAATAAAGCACTAAATAACAAAAAGCAATTTCCAAACCCGCCCACCCTGCCTCGCCGGCAGGTGGGCGGCGAGGCAGGTAAATTCAAAAAATCAATGATGAGTCTACTCCGAAAAGTCAGAATTCATTGATTTTCAACTTTTATACCCCTGACCCCTAAAGGGGAAGCCGTTGAAAATCAATGAATTCTGCCAAGTCCCCTTTAGGGGATTTAGGGGTATTTTACTTTTCGGAGTGGACTCAATTATAGAACATTTGAATTAATGTCAAGTGATCCATTTTTCCCCGTGCTTTAGCTCGTGATCAGGAAGTCTGAAAAGTAAAGTGCCTTAGCCATTAATTGAGTAA
>DAOVVI010000180.1 GCA_030637245.1 Cyclobacteriaceae bacterium | reverse complement strand
TGATCATATTCTGCTTGAAGTTCCTGGTGTTTTTCATCTTGTCTATAGACAAGTTCTGTCAAATCGTTGGTATTAATTCCAACCGCCACATTCACAATATGTATATTATCGCCAATATTACCCAATACCGACCAGGCGACTCCGGCAATTTTCTTATAATCCCTAATATTCATTTCATCAGGGTGAACTGCTTTTCCAAATCCACCGCCCAACTCACTTGGTAAAATATAGTCTCCAGCCTCGACCTTTCCGATAACTCTGGCCGGTACCTGACCCATAAAAGCAATCTTTACATTATTATCTTCATCGTTTTGTTGTGGCATATTCCCAAGGACGATAGGATTTGTTGAAACAATCATTATTTTTTCCACGCCCCAAGTATTTTTTGTGACATATCCGTTTTTAATGCCTACAAGTTCTCCTTCAATAAATTTTTCAGACAAATCTTGCTTTGGCAACCATTCCGCATAATCACCGGCTCCTGATTGGTAAGAAACACCTAAATTGCTTGTTTTGAAGTATTCATATGTACTTAACTCACTTATGGCTAATAATAAGTTACCGCCAACAGAAACAACATTAGCAACTTTCAATACGAAATTAGCTGTTTTGGAAATAATAAAAGATGGAACTGGTATAGTGACACAGGCCCCAACTCCCAGGCATGCTGTACTAGAGGTTAGTGCAGCAGTAAGATCAAGACCACCTTGACCCCATGCAAGAACGGCAATTAGCGCATCAACTGAATTGATAAATACATCTGCACTTTTATTGGCCAAATCCACGATGTGTTCCGGATCGTGGGCAAGGTCTTTATGTGACTGCCCTTCAATTCTTCCCCACATTTGGTTCTCATCGGCATCCCAAAAGGAAATAAAGTTATTTCGTGAGCTCATTGGAACATCTTTGAATAAGGTAGGATCATCATTGTCTATACCATTCACTCTAATCGCAATCCCTTGAGCGCCGCCTTCCACAAGTAATGGATAAGCTTGATAAACAGTATCTGTACCAAGACTATCCACATTTGCTCTGATAGTTACTTGACCATTTAAACTGGAAGGGCCATTGACGGTCATTTCAACAAACTCGGCGGGAGCATTAAAAGTTGTCGGTCCATCAAAAGTTGCCGTGCCTTCAGCTGCTACGGTAATATCCCCGGAAAAAAAAGTCGGGCTTTGGTTATTAATGTTAAGAGAATCATTAATGTTAGTAATACCATTGACCGTTAGACGATCATTTAATTCTGTTGCGGCGCCCACTGTCAAAGATCCGGAAAGATTGGTGGCATTATCATTATTCACATCCAGTGAACTATTCAGATTTGTAGGTCCATGAACTCTTAACTCGCCATTTAAATCCGTTACATCATCGACCGTTAAGGTTCCTGTTGCAGTGATATCCCGGTGATAGGCGTATGGCACGAAACTTAATTCCTGCCGGTTCATGTCAACAAAGCTGTTGCCCGTGCCTTCAAAATCGATCTCAACCTGTAAGCTTTTCGGATCGCCGTCCCAGCTAATCAGGGTAAAGTCACCTGTTCCAGCGCCGGTGGGTTCACCCTGGCCGATCATCAGATTGATCATACCAAATTGATCCGTATTGGTGGTTTGTACTTTCTGATATTCTTCTGCATTATTGCTATCCAGAATTGTAAATCGTATAGCAATTGTAGCATTTGGCAAGATATTTCCCTCAGCGTCAATCCCCGGTAATTCTTTTGGATTAGGATCTATAATTACAGCCTGATAACTAATACCATCGGTTTGTGCATATACCGGTAACGTCGCTATTAGAAAAAAGATGATCGGTAGTACTGTTTTCATGGTAATCTTATTTTAGTCTTTTAATATTTTTGAAACTTCCTCAAGGTCAGGTGTTATTATCACTTCGATTCGACGGTTTTTTGCCCGGCCTTCAATGGTTTCGTTGTTGGCAATCGGGGCATGTTCACCCCGGCCTGCTGCAGTTAAATTTTTTGAATTTATATTTGGGTTATTTCTCAGGATCTCAACAATAGCCGTTGCTCTTTTAATGGAGAGGTCCCAGTTATTTTTAATATTTCCACCTCCTTTATATGGTTGATTATCCGTATGTCCTTCAATAAGAATAGAAACATCCGGATTCAAAGCCAATACTCTCCCCAATGCTTCTACAGCCTTTACACCTTCTTTAGCTACAATCCAGCTGCCTGGTTCAAATAACATGTCATTATCCATGGTCACGTAAACTATCCCTTCTTTTTGAGTGACGCGAAGTTCCTTTCCGTCAAAATCAAATAACGCTCTGGCAATGGTACTCTTGATCGTTTTCATCTCCACATCTTTTGCTGCGATCTCCTCTTCCAACTCGTCCACACGCTGAGCTTGTACTTCCAACTCATCAATTTTTTCTGAATACATATTGATCCTGTTTTCCAATTCTAAAATCCTTTGTTCACTTGCCGGATCGGACCTTCCTACCTGGTATTGTCCCTTTGATAGATTAATTAATACACCAAATCCAATATTATGCGAGATTACGTTTAGTTTTTCAGGATCGTTATTGAAGTTATAGCTCTTACCCCCCATGTATTGAATATATGCTGAAGTTTGCCTGGATATCTTATATTGTACACCCAGGCCGCCTCTGAAAAAAAATATCGGAGAATCAAAATCATCCTCACCTACCAAACTGTAAACCTGTTCATTGAGTGTCTGTGTTCCACGAATTAAAAATTCCGGAGACGCTGTCATTTTTGCATAAAAAGTAAAATTGCCCGGTCGATAAAATGCATAATCCAACCCTAAATTGATTCCTAAATAGGTGACGTCCCACGCATAATACAGGTCGAGAGAAGGATCGCTTCCTGTAGATCCATACCGGTTGTATCCGATGCCTAAGTCAGTAAACAAATTTCCCTTAAAGATATTTTTTAAAATATTTTGCCTGTATTCCAGGGTCATAAAAAAATTGTCTGTTCCTTGTAGATTTTCAAGATTATCTCCTTGCGAATCCTGGAATTTAAATTTTGAAACAGATTTGCCGACCTGAAAATTAAGCTCCTGAGCGCTCACGAGGGCCGCGCTTATTATGAAGAAAGAAAATAGTAGAAATTTTTTCATGATTATTGTTTGATTATGGATGTGGTCAAGTGTTTTTTGCCTGAAATAACATTTAAGATATAATCTCCGCTGGCAATATTAGCTAATGGTAACGTGATCAATTGGGAGGCTGCAAATGTTTCCTTTAAAATGAGGCGGCCTGAAATATCATGCATGATCACTGACACATCGTTTTCAATTAAATCTTTAAAAGAAATATATACTGATTGTTGAAAAGGGTTTGGAAAAATGGTGGCCCTAAGATCACTCTCTACGTTTAGTGAACCTATTTTAAATGAATGAGGGGGTTGCTGAAATCCCTGCCGGATCGTATAGCCATTTTTAGTAGAGGTGCCAATCACACTTGCCTGACCAATACTTTGACTAACGAAATAGGATTTGTTATTGGAGGTTACAGTTTGGGAAGAACCACCGGTGCCTACGGTAGATCTGACAACGGACTGAGAATAAACAATAGGAATACTATATAAGATAGTAAATATCAGGGTTAACAGCGGCTTCATGATTGGTTTTCTTGGTATTATTCCAAATTCGGGAAAAATTTATACATTTCCCAAATTGAACAGCAATTTCGATTAAAAAAAACAAGTTATGGGCGTATTGGGTTGGGCTAAAAAATAGTTCTTGTGTTGAATTGAAGTGTCTGTTCCTAAATTTCGGAGTGAAAAGTTGCCAGGCAAAAGCATTAATTGATCTATTCGGTCCAGTAAGAGCAGGTAAGTTGTTCTCATATTATTGCAGCCACGTCAACAAACAATATTGCTTTATTTAATGTAATTCAATTTTGTTTGAACTTTCTTTTTGCCTGCCTATCTTCGATCATTAAAGAATCAAATTATGGAGATTGAGGAATTTAGAAAAAACGGGTACAAACTTATTGATTGGATTGCCGACTATTACGAAAATATTGAGCAGTATCCTATAAAATCAAGGGTTAAACCACGAGAAGTTTTTAATTCCATTCCACAGGATGCACCGGAAATCCATGATGATTTTGATTCCATTCTTGCTGATTTTGACACCAAAATACTGAAAGGGATAACACACTGGCAAAATCCGTCATTTTTTGCTTATTTCAATGCAAATACTAGTTTCCCTTCGATCCTTGGAGAATTGCTTACTTCTGCTATTGGCGCCCAATGTATGATATGGGATACTTCACCGGCAGCTGCCGAGTTGGAGGAAAAGGTGTGTGATTGGATTAAGAAAGTGAGCGGATTACCGGAAAGCTGGCATGGGGTAATTCAGGATACTGCCTCAACAGCAACTATTTGTGCACTTCTAATGGCACGCGAAAAGCATTCAAATTTCATGATCAATAAAAAGGGTTTTGGCTCCGGATCGAATCACGTCGTTTATTGTTCTGCTGAAGCGCATTCTTCCATTGAAAAGGGGGTGAAAATTATCGGATTTGGAAGTGATAATATCAGAAAAATTGATGTTGATGAGCAATTTGCCATGATTCCGCAAGAGCTTGATCATAATATTCAGAAAGATATACATGACGGATTCATTCCACTTTGTGTCGTTTCTGCAGTTGGCACTACAGGCTCCCATGCCATTGATCCTATTCGAGCAATCGGTGATGTGTGTAGGAAGTATGACTTATTTCACCATGTAGATGCTGCACATGCCGGGAACGCGGCAATTTTACCGGAATTTCGGTGGATCATTGACGGGTTGGAGTTGGCAGATAGCTATGTTTTCAATCCCCACAAATGGATGTTTACCAATTTCGATTGCTCGTTATTTTATACCAATGATAAAGAAACTTTAATAAAAACTTTTGAAATTCTACCCGAGTATTTAAAAACAGATTCAAGCCGGGAAGTGAATAATTACAGGGATTGGGGGATCCAGCTTGGTCGCCGGTTCAGGGCCTTAAAACTTTGGATTGTATTGCGAAGTTATGGACTTGAAGGCATTAGAGCTAAATTCAGAACACATATCAAGCTGGCTCAATATGTAAGTCAACAACTTAAAAATGATGGGCGGTTTCAACTTTTAGCGCCGGTCCCGTTAAACCTGGTTTGTTTTTGGTATAAGCCAAAAGGAGAAGAGTCATTGAAAAGGTTAAACGAACTGAATGAAAAACTGGAACAAAAAATTAATGGTACCGGCAAGGCATATATCACCCATACCAAGCTTAATGGAAAATACACTTTACGTATGTGCATTGGACAAACCAATGTGGAAAAGAAACATGTTGATGAGT
>DAOVVI010000430.1 GCA_030637245.1 Cyclobacteriaceae bacterium | reverse complement strand
TTCGCAAACCGATTCTGATGAGATCATAGCAACTGCCAGTTTCCTTAGAGCGTATGCCTATTTTGTTGGCGTTTATACATTTGGTGGACTTCCGATTGTTACAACCACTAATGTGGAAGAAAACAGGCAAATTCCAAGATCCAGCTTTGAGGAAACACTGGATTTCATAGAATCGGATTTGCTGTTTGCACTGGATAAATTGCCCGAAGAATCATTTAATTCCGGAGAAGCTACGAATGGGGCTGTAAAAGCTTTATTGGCCAGGTATTATTTATTCAAGGATAATTGGTCTGAAGCAGAAAAATATGCATCTGATGTAATACAAGGTAATGGTACAAAAGAATACATACTAGAAGAAGAATTTGAAAATGCTGTTGCTGATTTTAGTACTGAATCTATTCTTGAGATTGTTTATAGTGCAAATGACAATCCCGGTACTTCAACTAACTTTAGTATTAATAATCTGTTTGTAGGCAGAAGGGAAATTATTCCATCGAGTGAAATGGTACTTGCATTGCAAAACGATGGTGGAGACCGGCAGGTTGTTCTGGAGTTTGACGGTACCAATGCCCGGGGGTCGGATAATGGCTGGACAATTGTCAGGTATGGCCCATTCGATAATATTCAGCTATTCAGGCTTGCTGAAATGTATATCATTCGTGCTGAAGCAAGGGCACAGCAAGATAATATTTCAGGAACGGAAAGTGCGGAATCTGATATTAATGTGATCAGGGAGCGAGCAGGAGTACCACTTATCCAGGGAACTTCTAAAAATCAGATGCTTTTGGTGATAGAAAATGAAAGGCGAATGGAATTGTGCTTTGAAGGTCATAGATGGTATGATCTCATTAGAACCGGTAGAGCTAAAACTGTTATGGATGAGTTTACAAGTAACTGGTCAGAAAAAGATGAGTTATGGCCAATTCCATTGAGAGAAATTACCAATAATCCATCTTTAAAAGATTCTCAAAATCCAGGGTATTAGTTAAAGAATGATAGAATGTTTAAATGATAGAATGAGTGAATAATGGAAGGATAGAATGATGGAATTTATAAATAGGAAAAAATGATAAAAATTCACTCTAAAAGAACTATGAAAAACGTTTGCCTATTCTAGCATTCTAGCATTCTAGCATTCTAGCATTCTAGCATTAAAATAGAACCTTATAAATTAATGAAAGGTATAAAATATAGTATTTCTGTAATTATCTTTTTCACATTATTGATTTCATGTGAAAAAGCGGAGGAGATTTTTTTCGAAGGGCCTTATCATGCACGATTTACTGAAACTGAAAGCGAAATTCTTGAAAATTATAAAGATCCTTTTGATATAAACTTAAATGAACCAGTCTCCATTCAACTTCATGTGGCTGCCCCTTCTCCAAATAATACCACAGTAATTGAATATGAGGTGAGCGGTACGGCTGTTGAAAATATAGACTATGTTCTCGAAGATGGTGATAATAAAAGAGTACTGATTCCTGTGGGACAGCACCATGGCGAAATCAGGTATTTTCCCATTAACAATAGAGAATTGACCGGAGATAAAACCATAAAGTTTACTATAAGCACAGTTAGTAATGACCTCGCTGCAGGATTTGGGGAAACGGGAATAAATGGTAGATTTCATACGGTTACTATAAAAGATGATGACTGTTTGGTTGACCTTCGAAAATTTGAAGGAATATGGGAATTTGACCAAAACGATGGCGAGTTTATTTACGATGTTGATATTTCCGTAGATTGGTCTGCAAATAACAGAATATTCATGGTTGGTTACACCGGCTTGGATTCATTGATATTTGCATTTGCAAATTTAAATCTGTGTAGTGGTGAATTTGATATTCCCGAGCAGTTTTTAGCTGGATCAAGTCAGAATGGAGGAACAAGATCGGAAGGAAAAGGATCATTTGATTCAGAAGTTGAATTGCTCACTTTTTCATATTCATACGACATTGCCGGACCAACTATAAGGACTGTGAATGCAAAAAAGAAACAAGATTGAATAGCACAATGAATTATCTAAAAATAAAATTTTGGAGTCTTTTTCTACTAGTTGTGCTGGCAGCATGCAAGGAGGAGCATGAAGTAAAACCGGCTACCTATTCTCTGCTTCTAACAGGAGATGAAAGTAAATCCTGGAAAGAAGTCTCATTTACATTCATTTTTGATGATGAAGAAGTTGACGACATAGAGGCTAATCGGATTTATGGAATTCCCGATTGCGCTCAAGATGATATTTATACGTATATCCGCGAAGGTAAACAATTGGAAGTCTTCCAGGGGAGTGACAAATGTGATCCTGAAGGAGATGATCTTTTGTTCAGAACCAGATGGGATATTGTAAATGCAAACGCCAGCTTATTCATAGGAGGTAATGACCCTTTTATTTTGTCAAATCTGACGGAAGATTCTCTTGTTTATGCTTTTTTGGACACACTTTCTCTTCCAATTGGGGATAATACATTCTGGGAATTCCCCGGTAGGGCACAATGGGTTTATAAACCAATCAACTAGTTGAGATGCAGATTAAATTAAAAAATTTGGCTTTAAAAAGTTTATTAATGTTGATGTTTTCCATATCAACTACTATAATTTATGCTCAAAACTGGAAATCCAAAACAAATTCAACGTACCTAAAAAACCTTTCACTGGAATTAGATAAAATATATCAGGAGTTTAAACAGTCGGCAGAGACATTTGCGTTTGAAAGAGATATCTTGATGAGGGAAGTTCTGGACAATGGTTCAACAATTTCCTTAATCCGGATCATGCCCTCAGGAATTCCAGAATATTATAAAACTTTTAATCTTAGAGCTTCTGAAAATGTTGGTACTTCAAAACTTCGGCCACGGGCAGAACTTTCACTAAACCTTACCGGTAAAAATATGCTTATCGGTGTATGGGATAGCGGATCTACTAATGTTGAACATCAGGAATTTGGCGACAGGGTGGAAATAAAGGATAATATTCCTTTTGATGACCATGGGACGCACGTTGCCGGTACAATTGCTGCTGCAGGAATTAATCCCCAGGCAAGGGGAATGGCCTATGAAGCAAATTTATTTGCTTA
>DAOVVI010000264.1 GCA_030637245.1 Cyclobacteriaceae bacterium | reverse complement strand
ATTAATTTTAAAAACCTGGAAAAAATAGACATCGAAGGGGCGGTTGATCTGCAGTGTGAAAACCAAATAAAAACGGACAATTTAAAGTTGGAATTCGATGGCGCCGGAAATGTGGAATTAAATATTAACACAAACAAAATTATAGCAAATATTTCCGGAGTAGGTAATTTTGAAATCGAAGGCGAAACAGATTACCATAAAGTAGATTTCTCAGGAATTGGAAATTATGATGCTCAGGATCTGCACAGCAAATATACCATCGTGGAGTCTAACGGAATTGGCAGCGTTAAAGTCTTTGCCAGCAATAAATTCAAAGGTGAGGCAAATGGCATAGGCTCAGTTGATTATTATGGTGATCCCGATGATGTGAATATTAATGCAACTGGTTTGGGAAGTGTGAATAGACATTGATTGTAATGAATATTATACGGTTCTAACTATATTCTTAATAACCAATCTCATTTATCATCGAAACCAGCACGATGAAACGACCGTGCGTTTGGAATTTCTTTTTCTGTTATTTTCCTTAACTTTTCCAATAGAACCAGATTTTTAAACGTCTCATCTTCTTTATCTGGGAAAAAAGATAACATCTTTCCCCAGGCTGCAATTGATCGATCTATTCCAATTAATGCCACCTTAGCTGAACCGTCAGAATCTTTCGGGAATTCATCATCAGGCTCATCTACTTCTTCCAACTTTCCATGGATTGCCCTCCTGAGTTTTACATGGATTTGATATTGATACCATCTTAAAACATCGATGATGTCATTAAGATTATTTGTTTCCTTTATTATATTAGACTCTGGCATACCGAGAAGAGCCTTTGATTCCCATTCTTCTCCCTTTTCTTCGATCAAATCTTTTGCTGAATCAAACCAATCATTCACGTAAGTAATATAATCCTTGCTCCAACGGACACAATTATGTGCCATGGTTAATTCCTCTAATTTTTTGCGGTCCTCTTCATAATTTCCTAAATCCACGGCATCGAGGTCAATACCAAACTCTTCAGCTGAATCTTTGACCATTTCAAGGGTCAATTGAAAAACATTATGCAACTCATCCCAAAAAGCTTTGTTTTCGGGGTCACTTTTCTGTTCCGATTGATTTTGCTCGGAAATTGCATAATTCGCACAACGGCTTGTAAAACTACATCGCTCACACCACCGATCACAATAGTTGTAAATCCCCGATATCATCTCAGGTCGGTTAACAAGGTTTATTAAATCCTCTTTTTTCATAATGCTACAATATATGTTCTACTCTTATTTCGTGGAAATGATTAAATAGATCTTTTATTAGTGAATAATCTGCTTTGCAGCAATTTAATCTTCTTTATAAACCGGATTATTTTCTAAATCGTAAATCATGGTTGAAAGTTCAACCTTAAACCATTGTTTAAACATTTTATAATTGCGATTTTGAGGCCATTTTTTTCTGTCCAGAAGCTGATTTTCTAATTCTAATGCAAAGAATTTATTATAGTTTTTCTTTAACCATTTTTCCAAATCACCAATTTCTTCATTAACTAAATATATATTGGCTTCACTGTTTTCTATTATCTGATCGTCAGGTTCTACTCCATGAATCCATTTAACGTAGGGTTTTAGTGGTTTTAATACAATTGCATATCTATTAATATAACCTGCCTCAAAATCAGCTTCCTGGCCCTCCATTTCGTTCATCATATTTTCCAGAAATGTATCTTTGGATATTGTCGTTACAGTTAATTTTATTTCTTCATCAACTTCTTCCAGTGCAAAGTCATCAAAAAAGCGATTGTGTTTTTTGAACTTCGTAGTTTTTAAGTTAATCATCTTTTTCAAGATGTTTGATTCGGTGTGAAGCAATGAATTGGATGAGATAATTTTTTCATATTCCTTCCTTGGCAAAATAAGACTCATGTTCCCAAAGTTCCATGAATTCATGCCAAAACTGTAAATATCTTCCATACTATAATCTTCCGGAAATTCTTGTTTGAATGGTTTGACAAAATCAATTAGAAGACTTGAATACTGTGTTTGGTCATTTTTATTATTGCCAAACAGATCGACCACTTTATTTTTCATATTTATTATTTATTTCAAAAGATCCTGACCGTTTTAATACATAAATATCAATAATTAATTTTGAAGTGTAATTTTATTTATCGACTACTTTAGAAGACTTATTCGCCAGTTGTCCGCAGGCTGCATCGATATCTTTACCACGGCTTCGTCGCACATTTATGATGAGACCTTTTTTCTCCAGGAAACCAATAAATGCATCCAGTTCATTTGCGTTAGCCCTACCAAAATTTGCCTGATCAATCGGATTGTATTCAATGATGTTGATTTTGCATGGAAGATTGCTTGCAAACCTGGCCAGATTTCGAGCATCATCCAATCCTACGTTAAAATCTTTAAATGCAATATATTCCAGTGTAATTTGGTTTTTGGTCCTGGAATAAAAATACATTAGCGCTTCTTTAAGCGACTCCAGCGAATTCGTCTCATTAATTGGCATAATGGAGTTTCGCTTTTCATCGTCTGCCGCGTGCAACGATAAAGCCAAATTAAACTTTACATGGTCATCTGCCAGTTTTTTAATCATCTTGGCAATCCCTGCGGTCGAAAGCGTAATTCGTTTTGAAGACATATTAAGTCCATCTGAAGATGTGATACGATCGATTCCTTGTAATACATTTGCATAGTTTAACAAAGGTTCTCCCATACCCATAAGTACAACATTGGACAATGGAGTGCCATAGTTTTGCTCTGCCTGCTTGTTAATTAACACAACCTGATCATAGATTTCACCGATTTCCAGATTTCGCTTTCTTTCCAGGAATCCGGTTGCACAAAACGTACAGGAAAGCGAGCAGCCAACCTGGGATGAAATGCATGCTGTTATTCGTTTTTCAGTAGGGATAAGGACGCCCTCCACAATGTTTTCATCATAAAGTTTAAAACCGGACTTAATGGTTCGGTCATTACTTATTTGCTCATCTGAGACAATAACTTTATTTATCAAATATTTGTTTCTCAGTAATTCTCTCAAACTCAAAGAGAGATTCGTCATCTCATCAAAATCAGTGGCGGATTTTTTCCATAGCCATTCGTAAATCTGTTTCGCTCTGAATGGCTTCTCCCCAAAATCCGAAATTTGGCTGATAAGTTGATCAAGAGATAATTGACGGATATCTTGTATGCGCTCTCCCTTTTCCATCTTGCAAAAATAATATTATATACCCAAAACTCAGCAATTTTAACATTCAGATTAAATGTGTGTCATGGCTTATAATAATGTATTGACCACTAAAATCTAATTGTTTACTTTTGATAATGTTATTTATAGTTTTCAGGTTCCGGTGGCTCGTACTGCTCCCGGAACTTTTTAAATTACAAACATAAGAGTGGATTTAGATTTTAAGAAATGTTAGTATAAAATGAAGAGAATAAGTTTAATAATAATTGGATTTTTAGTGATTTCCGGTTTAATGGCGCAAGAGGTGATGACGCCACAGTTGTTATGGAAGCTTGGAAGAATGAGCGTTGTAGGCATTACAAAAGATGGGAGATCCATAGTTTACGATGTAAGGACCTATGATGCGGCGGCAAACACCGGTTCCACAAAGCAATACTTCATTCCAGTTACCGGTGGAAAACCAGTGGAAATCGAGGGAGGAGAATCATTGATTACAGACCGGCATATTTCTCCGACCGGCCGCCACCGCATATCCATTGAGGAGGTTAAAATAGAAAAGGTGTTTGGTGTGGATTATTATCCGGAGCTGGACAAGTCAAAGGTCATGATCTATGACGATCTGATGTATCGTCATTGGGACACATGGGAAGATGGAAAGTTCAGCCATATTTTTCTTCACACAGGCAGTGAGGTGAAAGGAAAAGACATTATGGCAGGAGAATCCTTTGATTGTCCGCAAACTCCATTCGGAGGTGAGGAAGATTATACCTGGAGCCCGGATGGAAAAAAGGTGGTTTATGTAGCTAAAAAGAAATCGGGGAAAGCATACACGTTAAGCACCAATACCGACATATATGCCCATGATATCGAATCGGGAAAAACAGCCAATCTCACAGAAGGTATGATGGGTTATGACACCAATCCATTGTTTTCTTCAAATGGAACTCTGGCCTGGTTGAGCATGAAAAGAGATGGATATGAGGCGGATAAAAATGATCTTATTGTCAGAAAAGGCAATATTCGACAAAACCTGACTCAACATTGGGATGGCACGGTAAATTCGTTTCTATGGAAAAAGGATGGATCCGGATTGTATTTCAATGCCCCTGTTGACGGGACTGTACAGCTTTTTGAGGTGGATTATCCAGGCAAAACCAAAAAGATGCCTGT
>DAOVVI010000084.1 GCA_030637245.1 Cyclobacteriaceae bacterium | reverse complement strand
TCACAAATGAAAAAAAGGCAGAAAAAGCTCTGCAGGAAAGTGAAGACCGATACAGAAAACTCTCAGATCTTTCCCTCGAAGGAATTGTGCTGCATCAAAATGGAGTAGCTATAGATTGCAACGAGTGCTTTCTTGATATGTCAGGATATTCACGCGAAGAATTAATCGGAAAAAATTTTGTAGAACTTTTTGCTGATAAAAATTCTATTGATCTGGTTTTAGCAAAAATTCAATCAAATGATCTATCTCCCTATGAAGCGATTGGACGAGGCAAATCTGGCGATTCTATTCCTGTTGAACTTGAAAACAGAAACGTAGAATATGATGGTGAAATGTTTAGAGTTACGGCTTTTCGGGATATCACTGAGCGAAAAAAAAGCGAACAGGAAATAAGAAAATTAAACATTGCCATAGATCAAAGCCCATCAAGTATAGTAATCACGGATAAAGAGGGAAAAATAGAATATGTGAATAAAGCATTCTACGAAATCACTGGATATTCTATGGATGAAACCTTGGGCAGTAATCCCAATGTCCTGAAAACAGATTACCATCCAAATGAATATTACAAGCAGCTATGGAATACCATTTCTTCCGGGAAAACATGGCATGGCATATTTAGGAATAAGGCAAAATCAGGGGCCTATTATTGGGAGCGTGCTGTAATTTCTCCAATTATTGACGAGCGGAAAAATATCACTCATTATTTGGCCATTAAGGAAAATATTACAAAAGAGAAAAAAGCTCAGGAAGCGTTAAAAATAAGTGAAGAACACCATAGAATAATCTCAGAATTAACGAATGATTTTGTGTACTCAGCATTTATTAAAAATGAAAAATTAAGTTTAGGTTGGAAAAGTGGAACACTTGAGAAACTTTCAGGATATTCCATTACAGAAATAAGGGAGATGGAATACGGGTGGTATTCTGTTGTTTTTAAAGATGATTTTGAAGGCATCATCATTCCGGCAATTAATAAGCTTAGAATAGAAAAAGTTCTGAATTTTGAGTATAGGATAAAGACCAAATCAGGGAAGTTGAAATGGGTATCAGATAAAGTTAAATTTATTGAACGAAAGGATGTTAGTGGTAAGATGAATGTTATTGGCGCTATCCG
Organism: Cyclobacteriaceae bacterium; assembly: GCA_030637245.1. Lineage (GTDB taxonomy): Bacteria > Bacteroidota > Bacteroidia > Cytophagales > Cyclobacteriaceae > JAAUQL01. The sequence goes on along the minus strand of DAOVVI010000084.1, from coordinate 5,664 downwards.
GGATATTACACTAAGAAAGGAAGCCAATTTAGCATTAGATCAAAGTAAAAAGTATTTGGATAGCATTATTGACAACCTGCCAGTTGGGCTTCAAATTTATGATGAATATGGATATACAGCCCGAATAAATGAATCACAGAGAAAATTGTTGGGATTAAAAGATCTTAATGTTGGTAAAGGGTCGTTTAATATTTTAAATGATCCATTATCAATTGCTATAGGATCTGATAAACGTTTCCGCGAGGTTTATGAGAAAAAGAAAACTGTGAGTTATGAAGTAGAATTGAATTTTGAAGGGAAGGGCAATGAGTGGGGGACAAAAAAGGGAAAGGTGGAAATTCACCAAATAATTTTCCCAATATTTAAAGAAGACGGAAATATTCATTCTGTAATTTCTCTATCAAATGATATCACAAAACGTGTTTCAGCAGAAAAGGCGTTGAAAGCCAGTGAGATGCATCAAAAAGCGCTACTCAGAATTATTCCTGATTTGATATTTACCTTTACTAAGGATGGTGTTTTTAAAGATGTATATACTGAAGATCCCGGCAAACTACTTTTGCCGACTGATCAAATTATAGGGAAACCTTTTTCAGAGGTATTTAGCAGAGCTTTAAGTGAAAAGTTTTATACATATTTGAATAAGGCAGTTGAGACGAACGAAATGCAGGTTTACAATTATAAACTTGATGTAAATGGAATAGTTAATTATTATGAAACAAGACTACTTGTAAGTAAAGAAAATGAAGTAATAGCTATAATTCGGGATGATACAGACAATATTGTAGCAGAACGTGCATTAAAAGAAAGTGAAGAAAAATTCAGAGAACTTGCCGAAAGAACCCAAGATGCATTAGTACTTATTAGTACGACTAATGAAATTTTATATGTAAGCCCAAATTTGATAAGTATTCTTGGGTTAAGTCCCGAATCATATACTAAAAATCCATTGGATGCCTTAAAGTTAATTCATCAGGACGATAAACATTGGATAATTCCTGAACTAAATAATTATAGAAAGGGTAAACAGGAATCATTGAATTTGCAGTTTAGAGTTATTTTAGAAGACGGTACGCAAAAATGGATTTGGTATAGAGAAAGTACAGTATTTGATGAACATGACAATCCGAGCAGATACGCAGCAGTAATTACAGATATTAGTGCAAGTAAAATTGCCGAACAGGAATTAAAAATAGCCAAAGAAGAAGCAGAAAAAGCAAGTAGATCGAAAAGCGCTTTTCTCGCCAATATATCTCATGAAATACGCACACCAATGAATGCTGTGCTTGGTTTTAGCGACCTGCTTTATTCACGAATTAATGATCCTGTTCTGAAAGGATATCTGAATTCCATTAAGTCAAGTGGGAATACGCTGCTTAATTTATTAAATGATATACTGGATTTATCTAAAATTGAAGCGGAGAAAATGAGTATTATTCCTTCTCCGATAAATCTTTTTAGTGTTTTTGATGAGATAAAACATATTTTTTCACTTAAAGCACTGGAAAAAGGACTCGATTATTCATTTGATATTGACAAGAATATACCTGAATCCTTGTTGCTGGATGAATTAAGATTGAAACAAATATTATTGAATTTGGTAGATAACGCAGTGAAGTTTACTGAAGCAGGGATAATTAAAGTAGGAGCTAAAAGAATTGATAGAAAGATTAATCCTGATAAAGTTGACATTTTAATTATTGTTGAAGATACTGGAATCGGGATTCCTTGGCACATGCAAGAATCAATATTTGAATCTTTTCGTCAGCAGGATGATCAGGACAAAAGGAAATATCAAGGAACCGGATTGGGATTAGCAATTACCAAACGATTGATTGAACTTTTTAACGGAGAGATTAAGCTCAAAAGCCAACCGGATAAAGGGAGTAAATTTGAAGTTATATTGAAAGATATTGAAATATCCAAGCCTTTAACGATCTTGAACAAGGTAAGTGGTAAGAAGATTAGGTTTGAGAATTCTGTGTTGAAAGATAAGATTATCGTTTTAATTGATGGGCAAAAATCAAATCGGGATTTAATTAAAGAGGTTTTTTATCATTCTAAAAGTATAGTAATTGAAGGAGAAAATCTGGAAAGTATTATTCCTGAACTGAATGGTAAGGCGGATTTGATTCTAATGGAATTAAACAATCATGAATTGGTTTTACGCGATTTGGACATCATCAAAAAACATAAAAACCTGAAAAATGTTCCAAAAATCGGAATAACTTCGTTAGTTGATTTTGACGAATCTTATTATATAGAATTCAAAACAATTTTAACAAAACCTATTCACTTACCCGATTTAGTAGAAATTGTTGGAACCCATTTTCACCTGAAAAGTGCAGACAGCAATTCTGAAGGAAAAGTGGTAGTAAAGCATGATTTAATTGATAAGGAGGTTTTAAGCAAAGTTATTAACCTATTGGAAAGGGAACATTATAAAATATGGGAATCATCATTAATGACATCTTCATTTTCAGAAATCGAAGAATTTGCCCAAAAAATGAAAAGTATAGGTTTGGAATATAATCTAAAGGTTCTACAAACATTTAGTGATGTTTTGGTAATGCATGCAAAAAGTTTCGACATTGACAATATGAATGATGTGCTAAAATCTTATCCTTCAATAATTAATGAATTAAAAAATAGTCTTTAAAAACCAGGCAAGTGAGATCAGACATAAATCGCCAAAAAGTATTAATTGTTGATGATGTAACAAAAAACATTCAGCTTGTTGCTAATTTTTTAAAACAGGCCGGATACGAAATTAATTATGCGATTAGTGGGAAAACAGCAATTAGACATATTAAAAAAGAAAAATTTGATCTTATTCTTCTGGATATAATGATGCCGGAAATGGACGGATTTGAAGTGTGTCATAAATTAAAATCCGATGATGAAACAAAAGATATTCCTGTAATTTTCTTAACTGCTAAAGCAGATATTGACAGCATAACCAAAGCATTTAAGGTAGGCGGAATTGACTATATCACCAAGCCTTTCAATAAAGCCGAATTACTTGCCCGTGTGAAAACACATCTTGAATTGCAGCAACAAAAAAGAAATCTTAAAGAACTAAATGCAACAAAAGACAAGTTTTTTTCAATTATTGCTCATGATTTAAAAAGTCCGTTGAACCAGTTGCTGGGATTGAGTGAGATACTACAAAAAGAGATTGAATCCGATCAGGGCCATGAAGTAATTAAACTTGCTAAGCTAATAAACGAATCGGCTAAATCGGGCAGTTTACTACTTGCAAATCTGTTAGAGTGGTCAAGGTCTCAGACAGGGTCAATCAATTTTAATCCCGAAATTTTAGATATGGAAAAGATGACCAATGAAGCCATCGAGCTTAATGAGAACAATGCAATACAAAAAAATATTTCAATAAAATCTAAAATTAAAAGTGAAATTTTTGCTTTTGCTGATGGAAATATGATAAGAACCATTTTAAGAAATTTGATTAGCAACGGAATAAAATTCACCATGAACGGAGGCAAAATTATATTGAACGCCAAGCGAACTAAAGACATGATTACCTATTCAGTTTCAGATAATGGTATTGGAATTAAAATTAATGACATTAAAAAACTTTTTCGAATTGATATTAACCCAAAATCTGTTGGAAATAGTGTAGAGAAGGGAACAGGATTAGGTCTTATTCTATGCAAAGAGTTTATAGAAATTAATGGGGGTAAGATTTGGGTAGAAAGCAAATTGGGAGAGGGCAGTACATTTAAATTTAGTATGCCAGCTTCAAAATTGTAAACTTATATTCCATTGTGACATGTGATAATACAATTTGAATATATTGTTATATCAGAATTGTTTTTTAAACTTTTGACTAAACCATTCTTTAAATGAAAATTAATAAAGCCGTCATCACCTGCGCAGGACCCAGGCAACGCAAATTGCCATTGCAAACATTGATCGATCGTGATGGAAAAGGGAAGTCCGTTTTGGAGATATTAGTAGAAGAAGTATTAAATGCCGGTATTGATAAAATAGGATGTGTGGTCTTTCCAGGAGATGAAAATACGTACGCGGATGTTGTTGGCGATTATGCCAGACATATCACGTTTATTGGGCAGAAAGATCCGTTTGGATATGGACATGCAGTATATTCATCATCAGATTTCGTCGGGAATGAACCGTTTCTTCATTTAGTTGGAGATCATCTTTATGTAAGCCGGACTGAGAAAAGTTGTGCTGCTCAGCTTGTCTCCCTTGCAGAGAAGGAGGAATGTTCGATTTCTGCTGTAAGTGCAATTCGAGAAAGTTCAATGCCAAATTATGGAGTGATTGGGGGAAAGAGAGTCAAAGGGATGAGTGATCTGTATAAAATTGAAAATGTGGTGGAAAAACCAACCCCCACTGAAGCAGAACAGAAACTTTTTGTACCAGGTCTCCGATCCGGACATTATCTGTGCTTTTTTGGAATGCATGTGCTAACGCCGTCTATTTTTAAAATATTAGAAAATAAACTTAAAAAGTTACCCAAGGGTAAAAAGCTTAATTTATCCGATTCATTGGATGAACTTTCTGGTCATGAGCAGTATTTGGCCTTAGAGAAACACGATTGGAGATATGATGTAGGAACTAAGTATGGATTGTTAAAAGCTCAAATCGCGCTGGCGTTGAGTGGAAAGGATCGGGATCAGGTGCTTTCTGAGCTTCTTGAGTTATTCACATCAAGGGAATTGAGATTAATCGGAAAGTAATATGAGTAGGTTAGTTGAAATCATTACCTCAAAAGATCCGAAAATCAGAGATCTTTCCCTGGACAAGGAATGCAAGGACATGCCAATTAAATATCTTCTTTCTGAGTGTGAGGTGCTGGAGAAAATGCGAAAAGAGAATGAAAATCTTTATGAAAAAGTCAGGGGACTGTTTTTCCTGTATGCCATCCACAGATTTCATATACCCTTAAAAAGTGATCTCGACGAGAAATCAGTAATTCCATATGTGGCCTATGAGCATATTTTAAATAGAAGATTTGAAGAAGCTATAGATATATTGCAGAAAAAGCAAAGGGAACATGGGGCGAATAGAGGGCTTTCATCAGCATTAGCTGAAGCGTATAAAAAACTGGCATTTCAGACATTAGCTGATCAGGTTCGAAGAAGCGTTAGATCAACATTAGGGAATCAATGGATGTTTAGGACTGGCCATCCACATGATCATCCGCTCGTGATAAAAAAGGAACTTTTAATTGCAGACAGGGAGACTGGCCTGTATCCGGTTTTGCATGAGGTTACTCCCGTTCGTATGGATATTAGTCATAGTGGCTGGAGTGATATTTTCTTTTTAGGGATGGATTATCCCGAAGGAGCGAATGTGCTTAACATCTCTATTGATTTGAGTGTTCGTGATGAAAATGAAAATGCTCCAAAGCCGCCAATTGAGACATTTTTTAGAATTATTGAAGAGCCTGTATTGAGATTAACAAGTGTTGATCTGGGCGTAACAACTGATATTTCTAAACTTGCCGATGTATTTGATTTTGCAAAAGATTATCTGGGACTGGTAAAAGCTGCCGTGATTGCCTCCGGAATTATTCCTCCTGCGATGGAAGGAGCTGATATCACTCTGGAAGAACTATTTTTTCAAATTATTGGTCCGGATTATGGAATTGAAATTGTTTCACAAGTCAACGGAATT
>DAOVVI010000127.1 GCA_030637245.1 Cyclobacteriaceae bacterium | reverse complement strand
GAGCAAAGCGAAATCCTTGCAATATTCGGCCTGGACAATCTGGAATCGCTAAAATATAAAATTCATTGAAATCTCAGAGGCTTAATTCCTGTTTGGGTGTCCCAATGCATAAAACAGGATAGCGCCTTACATAACTTAAATTAAGCATTCAAAATGCTCCATTTCATCATGGAGGACTTATCAAAGCAGAAATCTCGTTTGATAAAAGATCTGATGATTTTGCAGCCTTAAAGTGTATTGCTTTATTTTTTGAACTATAGATTCTGGATTAACACTTAGATCTTCTCATATGTAGTGATGACCTTATCAATAAAATCGTTGTTATCATCAATAACTCTCATTCGATCCTTGTCTTCTTCAAACCATTTCACCGTATTCTTTATTCCTGCTTTAAATGGAATTGTGGCTTTAAAATCAGGTACAAAAGATTTGATCTTCGAATTGTCAAATACTACACTGACTGCCTTGTCTCCCAATAGATTTCCCCACATCCACTCTTTTCCAAGTGTTTCAGCTACTTTGCAAATAAAATGAGAGGAAATGTGCACCATATTGGCTTTGGCTCCTGCAGCTTCCGCAACAGCCTCATAAATTTGATTCCAGGTTTGTATCTCATCTGAAGTGATATGAAAACTATGCCCGATTGCTTGCTGATTCCCAAGTAATCCAACAAAGCCCTTTGCAAAATCCCGGGAATGCGTGATGGTCCAAAGGCTGTTTCCATCTCCATGTACAATGATCTTTTTACCTTTTTTAATTCGATCAATGATGGTATAGTCATCCCAACTACCTATAGCCACCGGTATTACAGTTTCATAGGTTAATGACGGCCGGATAATAGTCATCGGAAAATCAATTTCCCGGTAGGCCCTGGTCAGGGTGTTTTCACAATCGATCTTGTTCCTGGAATATTTCCAGTATGGATTTTTAAGCGGTGTGGATTCAGTGATTATTGGATGCAGTAGTGGCTTTTGGTATGCTGAAGCTGAGCTTATAAAAATATATTGGTTTGTTTTTTCTTTAAACAACTCGATATCCCGCTCTATCTCATCAGGCGTAAAGGCAATAAAATTCACAACAACATCAAATTGAATATCCTTTATAGCATCTTTCACATTTCCAGTATCATTGATATCAACTTGAATGTGTTTGGCCTTTTCCAGACCCGGTCTGGTAATATTACCTCGATTCAGCAGGTAAACTTCATGCCCTTTTTCCAGTGAAAGTTTCGAACAGGCTGTTGATATATTGCCGGTCCCTCCAATAAATAATACGATCATATTAATGTTAAATAAAAAAATATACACTTCATATTGTCAATATAATTAATATGTAATTTTCACCAAAAACTTTATCGTGAATTTTTATTGATGATCTTTAACTCAAATTCAAAGATCAAAGAGAGAATGCTAATATGCCGATGATTGATTGGCATTTCCTATGAAAAAGCTCAAAAACATTGGGGGTATAGCAATTAAAAAGTGCATCTTTATAGGTAAATGAATTAGTAAAATGATTCCTTGTCAAAAAGCTTTCTATTGAATGACAGGATTAAGAATCTTTTCATAAACTTTTTATTTAATATGAAGAATTTTTTACCGCTTATATTGATTTTTACTTTTACAATTTCACTTGCTCAAGACCCTCAAAATGGATGGAGCTTTGAATATAACGTTGATAATTTCACAGATGATGCTTTGCTGGATTTAAGATATCTTAATGAAGCAACTGCAGGAGACAATGGATTTATACGACTTTCTGCAGATGGAAGCCATTTTGTAAATGATCAGGGAGATATCAGGTTTTGGGCAACTAATGGCGGACCATTGGTAAGGGGGCATGATCCAGATCTGACGGACAATGATTTGGCAATTTATGCCCGGTTCCTGGCTAAAATGGGAGTCAATATGATTCGTTTTCATGGAGAAATATTTTCAACCACACAGGATATCAACGAGCCTAACAAAGAAGAAGCAGATTATATTTGGCGAGTAGTTGCTGCTATGAAAAAAGAAGGCATTTACACAACTATCAGCCCCTTTTGGCCTGCTCATATTGATAATATTCCTGAAAGCTGGGGACTTGGGGATTACAAAGGTGATGTGGATCCATGGGCGCTTTTATATTTTGATGATAATTTTAGAAATGCATACAAAAGTTGGGTTGACTATCTTTATACTGAAATTAATCCACATACCGGAATAGCTTTAAAAGACGACCCTGCAGTGGCAATAATACAGATCCTCAATGAAGACGGGGTCTTTTTCTGGACAATCAATGGAGTTCTCCCCTCACTAAACACCATGATACAACAACAGTTTTTTGATTGGGCGGTTACCAAATATGGTACTATTGAAAATGCATTTACCGCATGGGAAGACACTTCCTTGCCCGATGATGATACCAACCAGGGTTTATTGGAAATTATCAGCATTTGGTTTGCAACAGACGATCCTAATGTTCCAACGCCTACGAATGGTTTTAATAAACGTCTGACTGACCAGATGAACTTCTTTGCCATTACACAACGTGAATTTTACCAGGATATCTACAATCATTATAAAAGCATGGGTTGCCAACAAGTATTAAATGCGACCAATTGGAAAACTGCCAGCGCGATTCGATTGTTTGACCTGGAACGATGGACTAATCTGTCGGCTGATGTTTTGGGAGTTAACCGATATCATTCCCCCGGGCACTTTGGCCCAAATAGCGGATGGAGAATCGAACGCCTTCATCACTTCCAGGGAAAATCCGTTATGTATTCTCCTGACAAGCTCCCAATAAATATTAAGCAAGTGGCTAACAGGCCTTTTATTGTAACAGAAAGTGGCTGGAACCTGCCAAACCAGCACCAGGCCGAAGGTCCGTTTTTAATTTCCGCGTATCAATCTCTGACGGGAATCGATGCATTTTACTGGTTCAATCCCAGCGCTACAACTTATGATGATGATCCGTACTTTCCATATTGGGGTAATATTAATGGTGAAGAACCCATGTACAGATGGACAAGCAGTACACCAGGTCAGGTTGGCATGTTTCCGGCCAATGCACTTGCTTTTCGAAAGGGTTTTATAAAGCAGGGAGACGCGGTGCTGCATGAAGAACGCACCTTTCAATCATTGATAGAAAGGGATATTCCAAAAATAACTGAAGATAACAGTTTCGATCCCAATAGGGACAACTACAACCCGAATCCGGAACAGGGTGAAACGGAATATTCTCCATTGACCTATCTTGCAGGTCCGGTGGAGGTAGTCTATGATGGAAATCCTGATAATACCATAGTCTCTCCATTGCTAAACGATTTGGTGAAAACAAATGAGAAAAAAGTGACGAGCATTACCGGTGAGCTGAACTGGGATTATAATCAGGGAATTTGCATTTTGAATGCCCCAAAAGCCCAGGGGATCTGTGGATTTCCAGGAAGTTTAGAATACAAACTTTCTGATATAACGATTTCTTCTACTAACGATTATGTTGTCCTTAATGCGGTATCGATGGACGATAAACCATTGAATGAATCAGAACAGATACTTATCCAGGTGGGTACGGTTTACCGCCCCTCTGGCTGGCGCGAAGTAGCTACTACATTTGCACCTACCGAAGGCGCTGATGAAATTGAAGGGTTCAGAATAGAGAGTTTGGGAACGATGCCCTGGATGTGTGCCAATACCCAGGTGAAAATAGATATTAAAAACACTTTCGTAAAATCAGCGCACTTACTGACTACTTCCGGATATGAAAACAGGGAATTTTTTGTCACTGAGCTTCCCGATGGCCTTTCGTTTACTTTACCTCTATCTGCAATGTATGTGGTGCTTGATACGCGTCCTTCGGATGTACCAACAGGTCTGTTGGATAAAGACGACAATTCTATAAAGATATATCCAAATCCAGGAGATGGTAATTTTCTAATTCAATTTTCTAAAGAGTATGAAATGAAAGGAATAAACAGGATCGAGGTGATGGATTTATTTGGCAAATTCATGAAGTCTTTTGAATATCGCAAAGATGGCAACTATGAATTAAATGTTGCTTCAGGAACCTATATTGTTCGATTTCAATTGAATGACGGGGAAGTAAACACGCAAAGAATTATCATAAACTAAATTTTCTTTAAGCCTAAAATTATAAATATGAAAAGACTTATTTTTCTACTGGCTTTCTTTGTAAACTGTAATACAAATCATCAGGCATCAAAGATTACACCTACCCAACTCACATGTGAATACCTTAAACATCCATCAGTGGTTGATGTGGCAACTCCGCGACTGGCCTGGATAAACATTGCAGAAATGGGTGAGCGCGGACAGCATCAAACTGCCTGGCAAGTTAAAGTAGCAAGCACAAAAGAAAAGCTGTCGCAACCTGATTTATGGGATAGCGAAAAAGTAAAATCTAACCAATCAACTCGGGTCAAGTATATGGGCAAAACGCTAACTTCCCGGCAGGAATGTTGGTGGCAGGTGCGCACCTGGGACCGGGATGGGATCGTTTCGAATTGGAGTGACCCGGCCATGTGGAGAATGGGGCTTTTACAAGCCAGTGATTGGAAAGCCAAATGGATTGGCGCTCCCTGGCAGGGAGAAGATGCCTTGCCAAAACCAAATGGCGACCCTAATGCGAGGCCGGAAAAATTCGGCCCTCCCGCACCATTATTGAGAAAAGAGTTTCAGATCGAAAAAGAAGTTACTAAAGCTGTTGCTTACACAACAGGGCTGGGTTATTTTGAACTTTATGTAAATGGTGAAAAAGTCGGAGATGACGTACTTGTACCAAACCAAACCAACTATGGCAAACGACCGAAATTACCTGAAGCATTAATTAATCTTGAAGATAATTTTAAGGAGTACAAAGTCATGTACCTGGCCTATGACATTTCGGATCAATTGAAACAGGGCAAAAATGTAATTGGAAGTATTTTGGGCAATGGCTTTTACAATCCGGCTAAATTTTGGGCTGAGGCTTTTGGATCACCACGCTTTTTGGGACAGGTTCACATTACCTATTCCGATGGTACTGAAGATATAATTGCAAGTGACCAATCCTGGAAAGCATCAAAAAGCGCCATATTAATGAATATGGTTTATTATGGAGAACATTACGATGCAAGAAAGGAACAACCCGGCTGGAGCACTTCTTCCTTTGACGATACACATTGGGAAAATGCTATCATCAGAAAAGCTCCTGAAGGTAAGCTGGTTGCCCATACTTCTCATCCGGATAAAATAACGGAAAGGATCCAACCTGTTTCAATTGAAAAGCTAGAAAATGGAAACTATAAAGTTGACTTTGGAGTCGAGATTTCCGGATGGCTTCGATTAAATGACGTTGAAGCTTCTGCAGGTCATAAAATTGAAATTAAGTACCTTAGCAATAATTACTCCGGCGATAACTCATATATATTTAGGGGTGATGGACCTGAATCATATTCAGCTCGGTTCAATTGGTTTGTTTTTAGCGGTGTTGAGATCACAAACTGGCCGGGAGAATTAAAGGCCTCACAATTGACAGCCGAGGCTGTAAATACCTACGTTGAGGAGTCCGCAAAATTTGAAACTTCAAATCCATTGCTAAATGACATCAATAAAATTTGGCGAAGAAGCCAGGTTGATAATATGCATGGAGGTATCGCCAGTGATTGCCCGCACAGGGAACGGTCTGCTTATACAGGTGATGGACAAGTGGCTTGTGTTACTGTCATGCACAATTATGATGCAAAAAACTTCTATCACAAATGGGTGCAGGACATGCTGGGCGCTCAAAATGTAGAAACCGGCTATGTTCCCAACGGCGCTCCGTGGCAACAGGGATGCGGCGGTGGCGTTGGCT
>DAOVVI010000456.1 GCA_030637245.1 Cyclobacteriaceae bacterium | reverse complement strand
GATGATATTATTTTCCGCTGTGAGCTCTCTGACTAATTGCAAATAATCCTCATCCGCCCGGATTCCTGCACAATTAAAATTAACCGGTTCAAGAATCACCAGGGCAGTTTCATCTGCATGTTTGTAAATGGCCTCTTTCAATGCCTCTTTGTCATTATAAGGTATGGGTATTATTAACTCAGCAAATTGCTGTGGGATACCGGCCGATTCAATATACGGTTCATCCCGGTTTCGTTGGAACTCTGATTGTGGAGGGTGACCACCAATGTAAATCATCTCATGATATCCATGAAAATGGCCTTCGACCCTGATAATTTTATCTTTGCCGGTATATCCGCGACATGCCCTGATCAGATGCAAGGTTGCTTCGGATCCGGACGAGCAAAATCTGACTTTATCTGCACAGGCCACTGTATCTACAACAAATGATGCCAACTCTTCATGATAAACTGTTTCAAAAGCATTGACATAACCAATTTCTGTCGCTTTCCTCAATGCCTCGCCAATAGCGGGGTGCGCATTACCCAATAATCCAGATCCGTGTGCACAACACATATCTACATATTCCTTCCCATCCACACCCATAATCCAACTGCCTTTTCCATGCGATGCATAAAACGGTGCTCCAATTGTCTTGAGTAACCTGGTTGAAGAATTTACTCCGCCCGGCATCACCTTTCTGGCTTTATCGTATTGTTCCTGTTGTGTAGCCATGTTTTAAACTAATTATCTATTTATTAATTAACGTGAGTTCGATGTAAAATATCAGATAAAATTCATAGAAAAAAGCAGAACATTTAGCGTATTAAAGTATTGAAAACCAATAATATAACTAAATCATCTGCCTATGATTCCTATCCTTAAAGTTACTGAAATATTTTGTTCTATCGATGATTTTTACTTTGAATTTATTCCAAACTTTCAATAATACCTGATAGGCAATATTAAAAAACTTAATAAGCCGTCCAGGCTTTCCCTGTCAGAATTCATGACAATCCTGGTGCTTTTCCATATCTCAGGATTTAAATACTTCAAAACAATCTAAAAGGGAAACGTTTGTAATCATTTAACGATTTAGATGATGGAAGATATAGTATTGCGGCAGCGATATCGAATAGCGAAGAGAAGTCATGGAAGTGGAAGATAAATCTTAAAAATATAGCAGGTGGAAGTTTCTCCTACCCATCTGTCATTCAGTCTAAAGATTGAAAAATCCATAAAACCTTTTCTTATCATTTGTCGGTGACAAGAAATCGATAAAACATATTACTTTTGAGGAGGAGTGGGTTGAGGAATAGATTGATAAAAGATTGATATACAGATTTATGAGAGGCATTTCACTAAAAAGCAAATTAAACCTACTTACAATAGCATTGCTATTAATAGGATGTACAGTTAAAAATGAAAACAAAGGGCCAGGTAAAGAAATAACGTTACGTCTGGAACCGAAGCAGGGAAATCCCAGAAATAGTGAAGGGGATTTTATTCAGCTTAAAGATGGGCGGATACTATTTGTTTATACGCATTTTACGGGTGGAACAGGAGACCACGCCAGCGCTTACTTAGCTGGTCGATTTTCTAACGATGGAGGGGAAACATGGACAAATGAGGATATTTCAATTCTTCCTAACGAAGGCGGTATGAATATAATGTCGGTTTCCTTGTTGCGATTACACAATGGAAAAATAGCGTTGTTTTATCTGCGTAAGAATTCTGAAACGGATTGTATCCCTTTTATGCGTACCTCTTCTGATGAAGCTAAAACCTGGAGTGAATCCATAAGATGTATCGACACGGACGGATATCATGTTGTAAATAATGACAGATTCGTTCAATTACCTGGCGGCAGGATAATATTCCCAACTTCATTGCATGAGGCACCGACTTGGGCAAATGGAAAAATCAAATGCTATTATTCCGATGATGACGGCGTAACCTGGAATAGCTCGGAGCAAGTCGCCAATCCTGAAAATATTGTCTTACAGGAGCCGGGGATTGTCGAACTGGAAAATGATAAATTGATGCTGTTTTGTAGAACAGAATCCGGCGTACAATATTTTTCATTTTCAGAGGATCAAGGGAAATCCTGGTCACAAATTGAGCCTGGGAATATTAAATCACCACTTTCTCCTGCGTCCATAGAACGAATTCCGGAAACCGGCGATTTACTGTTATTATGGAATAACAATTATAAACAGGGAAGGGATGGCGGCAAACGAACTCCGTATAGCCTGGCAATTTCCAGAGACGAAGGCAAATCCTGGCAAAAAATTAAAACTATAGAAAGCGATCCTGCAGGATGGTATTGCTATACGGCAATTGAATTTACTGATAATCATGTGCTGCTTGGGCATTGCGCCGGAGATACAAGGACAAACAATGGTTTGGCGACAACACACATTACCCGTCTGAGTTTGGATTGGATTTACAAGGATGCAAGCTCTGACCCCAGAGTGAAATCTGATATCGAAGGAACTGTTAAGCTGGATTGTGAAGATAAAGATGCGCAAATTCGTTATACTCTGAATGGGACCCTCCCAACACAAGAGACTGGATTTATATATCAAAAACCATTGGTTGTTACACGAATGACTCCATTGCACATGCAGGCATTTGCGAAAGGCAAAACACCCAGTAAAATTGTATCAACCCATATAGGAAGCGGTATTTATCAGTCCGCACAAAAACTTTCCTTCGAACCTGAAGAGGGATTAGTTTATAATTTTTATAAAGGGGAAATTAATCAGACTGGAAAAATCAAGGAACTTCCTGTTGTCGAATCAGGTGTGATCCCTCAATTTTCAATTTCAAAAAGTCCGGAAAAACACAATTTTGCTATGAAATTTGACGGGTACATTAAAATTCCAAAGGACGGTCTTTATACTTTTTATCTCAAATCCAATGATGGGAGTG
>DAOVVI010000031.1 GCA_030637245.1 Cyclobacteriaceae bacterium | reverse complement strand
GTGATCATAGCCAATAGCAAATTGTTTTTCAAAATCACGGCTATTGGTACTTCCAGAAATAAACCAATTACCGGCCAGGGTACCTTTTACATCAAAATCCACTTTTCCTCCCCGAGGCTCCTGTTGCCTGATGGCCTTTGAAAGTAGCTCTGATTTCAAAGGTTCATTAAAATAGTCGAATATGGGCGAGGCGTATAATGTTTCGAACCAGAATAGATCCGGATAGATAAAGTTTTTTTCACTTTCCTGATCGTGCAATCCCATGTCAAGAGCAGAAAAGGAAGACACATAAGCGATAACCTGGCCTTTTTTAACATCAATATTGATGTATTGTGGCTGACCATCAACTAAAGGGCCTGTCTGTTCCAGAATAAAATCCTCAAATCTCCCCACATGGCCTAGTTTCACGCTGATAGTCGTACTGTATTTGATGTCCACCCAAAAATCGTCTCCTGATTTTCCTAAGGCCCCAATTTGACCATTTGCCAGAGCATAAATGCGTATTGTTGGTTCGGGAACTCCTATTTCGATATGATGAAAGCCACCGTGGTCTTGAGGAAACACCCCCATTAAACCCATTGGTTCAAAAAACATGACTCCTGACAAATCAAGCGGAGGCGTGTCAAAATATATTTTACCTTCCGGGAAATCGTATTCTGGTTCAAGGGGTGGAGTTTCCTCTTTACAACTACAGACAAATCCTAAAATTAGTATTATAAATAATCGTATCAAATATGTTTTTGAAAGCCAACCCATACTTCTTTGTTTTATTAAATGAATCTTATAAATATACGTTTTCATACAGATCTATAATTAAATTATTTCCAATGTTCAACAAATAGTCCCTCTATTTAAATAGACCTCAAATTGAGGAATAAAAATCTTTTGAATAATTAAAAAGTATGACTTAACTATAACCTAATTTAATCCTCTTTTGTTTGAAGACTTACATGCGTCTATGAGAGCAAGTCCTTTGAACCCGGCAAGCTTTTTCTTTAATCTAAGACGCATTAATATGTACTTGGTTCGAAGGATTTGGTGGATTTGGGAGATTAACACAAATCTATCCGTGTGGAAGATTTCATTTAATTCCCACCTATTGGTTTAAACCATGTTCATCAATCATATTTCTGATGGTTTTTGCGCGAAACTTTCCTCGATGATTGATCATAGAATATATTGATTCTTGGACAACACTTGCAAGCAGGCTCAAAAGCAGATATATGAAGATCAGGCTAATTCCTAAACTGTACGATTAAAGACTTCTATTTTTTATTTATTTAAAGTTTTTCTTGACAAATTGATAAGCATTGTCAATACAGAATTTATGAACCAGCTCCTCCGGGTCATATTTTGTCATATAATACTTGCTTCTGTTTTGCTCTGTAAATCCTTTTAACACTTCAAGTAAAAGGTTGCTGTATTCATCGAAATATTCTGCTGTTGCAAAAGTATTTACAGGATCAATAAAGCCATCGAAATCAGTACCAATGGTCATGCAATCCCAGATTTTTCCGGGATTTGATGGGAAAGTACGTCCACTTGCTTCAGCAAATGCAAGGATATTTTGGGTTATCAACCATGCCCATTGCTTTTTGCTATCGATCTTTTTCCGGGGCGAAAGACCCATAATACGCTGATCAAAGCTGAGGCCAATCAAACCATCGGTTTTAACAACCATTGCAATATCTTCATCACATAGATTGATCCCCCAGGTATAGCAGTTATCCTCAAATGAGTCATCCTTCTCCAAATCTTGCTCCCCCTGGAATATTAAGTCACCCAGCGATTTCCGGTTTGCATAACCGCAGTGACTTGCAATGACAGGGATCCATTCATTTTCATTGCGATGATTTTTATCAATAATTTCATAATATTGTTGGCGTGATAAAGCTGACATGTGTTTTACATCAATAAGTACACGCCGGCCTTTTGCTGTATCATTTGAATAATCATCTTTGAGGGATAACAGTTCTTTAAAAGCGGCTATCCCGTTACTATTGATTGGGCTATTCATACCTGGCTCCTGATCCGTGATTTCCTGCATAATCTGTGGCAGACTTTTAGCATGTCCTGTAAGATTATTATTGAAATGATGTGAAAAGGTTACAAAAAAGAAATGATTTTCTTTCAACCAATGGATACGATGGATAAGTTCACTGAGCGAAACAGGTTTTAATTTAGTTTGCTCATTATCCAAATCCCGTTCCTGGGCCAGCATGCCCATTCCTTCAATTGAAAGAACTACTGCAATTCTATCCTCTTCATCAATCACGCTATTCAACTCATTACCATGTGTTATAATTGAATATTTTCGTATGCCAGGTGGAGCTTTGTTAATGCTGTTCTGGTACATTTGTGCCTCCATTTGCAACTCATCGAAATAATTATAATATTTTCCATTGTGGTCTGGAATTTGACCCTGGATAAAGTCAATCCGTTTTTTGTGAAACTTCATTAACAATTTCTGGACAGTATCTCTAACCCAACCTTCTTGATTGAGGGTACGGGCAAGTATGAGATTTAATGGAAAAAGTAATATTCCTGCCAAACGACCCAAGAATTTACTCTTTGACAATAATCCAACAGCACTTCGGACTACTTTAGCATTTATACCTTTCCTATCATTACCCATAAAAAAGCCTGTTTCAGGAGGGTATAAGGACGCAAATACAAGACGTACATCGGCCCTGCTCAATGTGGCCATATCACTTTGGGGGAACGATGCGAGAAATTGTTTAAAACCTTTTTTCTTTTGTTTCTTTAATATTTTCAACGACTTCCTGGGGATATTGTAAATGTGAAAATCCGGTCCCCCATCATAGTTTGAATTTCTTCCATGATTGAAAGGAATCATGGAGGGATGGCAGTGTAAATCTGAATACATTTTCCTAAAAACGGTTTAGTGGATTGAATGATTATATGAATTTTTTTTTGTGATGGATTTATACTGGATGATGCTCAATAGGATCAGCCAGTACTGAAAACTGTTAGGTACATTATCTTCGTATTTATCAGCGCATTATTAATTTGAGAATAAATAGAGGGCTGTTTTATATCATGATAGAAAATCCTGAGAAACTTGTTATTGATCCCAGCAGGATTTTTTTTATGAACCGGCTCAGTACTTTTTATCCGAATAATTTCCATCTTCACATCGAGCTATAATTCCCAAATGATTACACGAAAACATTTCATTATAAAGAAGATTTATTATCCTCTATACTTTTTTGGCTTATACAGACAGGCTTCTTTATATCACAACTAAAATTTTCCTTTCCAGTCTCGTAATTTAAAGTCATGTATAAGTTGAAATGTACGAAAATTAAATGTTATTGTCAATATTTGTTATAAGGGAGATTTACCCCCACACAATAGCACTCATTTGCAACAACTGTTGGAGAAATTGGGCAAGTAAACAAAACGTATTGATGCGGAAGATAATATTTAATCCCATCTATCTCCAAAATAGGAAAACGGATTTGATTCAAAGGTGGCTCTAATACCAAATTAGAAAGGCAAATCAATAAGAACGATACAGATGATATTTGTGTTTTACGAATAAGAAACGCATTTACTTCATCAGGAAATAGCTATAGCGCTGATATTTGTCGTGGAAAATAAGTTTACTTAATATTGGGTTATAGAACATAATTTGTAAAGAAGAAAACTTATGAAAAAGAGAATTGTAATTTGTGCTGATGGTACATGGAGTCGGCCAGAAAAAAATTTAAAGAAGGATTTCCCTACGAATGTCCTTCGTTTAGCGCGTTCTATTAAACCCGTTGCAGCGGATAAACTTCCTCAACAAGTTTTTTATGATTGGGGTGTCGGTTCCTACTACGATCCTGTAATTGGTGGTGCAACAGGAAAGGGATTACATAAAAATATAATGGACGACTATCGGTACATTGTCCAGAATTACTCACCCGGGGATGAGTTATATCTATTTGGTTTCAGTAGAGGAGCATACACTATAAGATGTCTGTGTGGCTTGATAAATAACTGCGGAATTATTAAAAGGCCTGATGCTGCTTTAATACAAAAAGCATTTAATCACTATAAAAGAAGCGGACCTGCTTACGCTCCTGAAGGCAAAGAATCACTAAAATTTAGAGATCAACATTCACATGATTCACGAGAAATAAAGTTTGTGGGCGTATGGGATACTGTTGGTGCAATGGGTATTCCAATTTCATTTCTTGGGCTATTTGAAGATAAAGATGAATTTTACGATACGAAAATTGGTAAAAATATTCGTATTGCCAGACATGCTTTGGCAATAGATGAACATCGAATTGACTTTGAGCCTACCATATGGACCCCAAAAGAAAACATGGATGTACAACAAGTATGGTTTGCCGGGGCACATAGTGACATTGGTGGCAGTTATAAACCGGATGAAAATGGTTCACGACTATCGGATAATACGTTAGCCTGGCTGATCAAAGAGGCTGAGAAAACCGGTCTTACCACTGAGAAACATTTAGAAAAAAGCATCATTCAAAATCCTTTAGCAACCCTTCACAAATCCAGAAGAAGTTTTTTCAGGGTTAAAAAAATACACTATCGACCGATTGAACATGGAAAGGACCAGGTATTAATACATGAATCGGTAAAATTGCGTTGGGACCAAGACGTTAAATACAGGCCAAAAAATTTAGCGACATATGTAAATAATAATGGTTGGCCGGATGAGTTCGTCCAATAGATTTGAACAAAAAGATTGTAATACTTCATCGAAAGTGATAATAAGGGTTTCATGTAAAACGGTGATATATGTCAATGCCTGAAATAAGTTGACCACTTAAAAAAGCAAAAAAAGTGGTAAAATGGCAAGAAGAGAAAAATTTAAACTAAGTACTTCGGAAAGAAGAAGAAGGCGATTTAGCGACAGTTTCAAAATTCAAAAGGTGCGAGAACTGGAATCTGGTAAGAAAAAAGTTTCTGAACTGTGCAATCAATATGAAGTAAACAAAGTAAATGTTTACCGGTGGCTTGCTAAATTTGGTAGCATGAAAGATAAAAAGGAGCGTCTTATTGTAGAAACAGATAGTGATACCAGGCAGTTATTATCCTTGAAGAAGAAGGTCGCCGAGATGGAACGTATCATCGGGCAAAAACAAATTTTAATAGATTTTAAGGACAAGATGATAGAACTGGCCGAACAGACCTATGGTGTGGATATTAAAAAAAAGTTTTCTACACAACCATCCAATACTTCTGGCAATACAGAGAGCAATACAGATTTAGCATGAATGCCTTGTACAGAAGTGTCGGAGTAAGCAAACAAGCATTTCATCAGAAGATGGACAGGCTTCATGCTATTCGGTCTGAGGAAGAGCAATTACTTCTTCTAATTTGGCAGATTAGGGAGGATCGGGGGTTCGAGACATGTATTATAAATTAACACCCCAACATAAGGGTCGTGATGCATTCGAGCGTTTCTGTAAGGCAGAAGGCCTAATGTCAAAACGTGCTAAAAACTGGCATAGAACAACAGATAGTTCTGGTGTCATTCGATTTGATACTCATTTGATCAATTTAGAGATAAGGGAAATAAATCAAGTTTGGCAGAGCGATATCACGTATTATGAAGTCAATAGTACCTTCTACTACATTACATTTGTAGAAGATGCTTTTTCAAGAAAAATATTAGGTTATCAGGTTTCTAAAAGATTAACAACCGAAAAAACAACCTTACCCGCTCTACGGATGGCTATAAAACAAAGGGAGAAAGAAGGTGTCAATCTTGAGGGATTAATATTTCATTCAGATGGAGGAGGCCAATATTATGACAAAGAATTTTTACACCTTACCGGAAAAAAGGAGCTCATATACAGCATGTGTGAATATGCCTGGGAAAATGGAAAAGTTGAAAGGCTGAACGGAGTAATTAAAAACAACTACCTCAGGCATAGGAACATCAATAGCTTTAAAGAGTTACAAAAAGAGGTTGACCGTAGCGTGTTACTTTACAATTTGGAAAAACCACATATTAAGTTACAACGAAAATCACCAATTGAATTTGAAAAATACTATATTGCTAATGGACAACAAATCGACGGTGATAAGTCAGCGACAGAATTAAAATCACAACCGAAGGGAATTAACAGCCCTTTGGGCTGTGGACAACAAACCTCTGGCTCCAATATCGCTCCAGAATATAAAAGCGATGAGGCTAAAAAAAAGTAAAAACGGTCAACGTTATTTAGGTATTGACAGCTTGGTACTTATTACTGGGTGCTGGCAACCAGCATGTAAGCTAAAAATTTGAAAAACAAACAATAATTATGTAATTCAAAAAAAAGATAATTTCTCATCAATAAAAATCTATTTTGTGAATGATATCCAGAAAGCTCCTCATATTTTCAATTTATACTATAGCACTACTTTTTTCCTTCCCTGTTCTTTCACAAAAAACTGATAGGGTACTACTCGACAATAATGATTGGATTACAGGTGAAATAAAAAAGATGGATTATGGTAAAATAAGTTTCAAGACAGACGCTGCGGGGACAATCCAAATTAAGTGGGATCGGATTTACCAAATCAAATCAAACAAATATTTTGAAATTGGATTGGGACGAGGAGTGATGCATTATGGCTCGCTTGATATCACAGAGGAAAACGAAAAATACAAAATATTAGTAGTCACTGAAGAAGAGGAACTCGAGATAGATATGAACCGGATTGTGGAAATCACTCCTATAAAAAACAAATTTTGGGGGAAGATAGATGGAAACATTGATATTGGATACAGCTATACAAAAGGAAGTGACGTAAAACAATGGAATAGCAGTTTCAGACTTGATTACAGACCGGCAAACGCCATTACAACCATCAGCGCCAATTCTATTTTTACCGAACAACCTGAGCGGGATGCTACTACAAAACAAGATATTAGTCTCTCATACAAATACCTTATGAAAAACAATTTAGCCTATACTGGATTTACTGCAATGCAGCAAAACTCTGAATTGGGTATTCGACTCAGATCTTCCCTTGGAGTTGGTTTGTCAAAAAATTGGTTCCGAAGCAATATGCAAAGATTTATTACAACTCTAGGCGTTATCGTAAACAGGGAAAATTCTTCAGATGATACTCAAGGCAGTACAAATTTCGAAGGACTTGTAAGAATGGAATATCGAGTTTTTAGATATCGCGATCCTGAAGTTGACGTCACTTCATATATCGATTTTTACCCAAGCTTCACGATTAAAGATCGATACAGGACAGATTTGGATATTAAGGTTAAATTTGAAGTGTTCAACGATTTTTATATTGGGTTTACATTTTATCACAATCTGGATACCAAACCTCCCGAGTCCGCTGCCTCCAAATCTGACTGGGGTATAAATTCTTCTATAGGGTATTCATTTTAGCCTCAGTATTTCATAGCAAATAATATTTTGGGCGCACGAACGGGCCCTCCTCCAGCGGACAGGCTGTCACTACTCGCCTGCCAACGCACAAGGCCATTTCGCCCGCCTGCCGGCGAGGCAGGGGCTCAAACAGGCCGTTCCATCCCTGCCAACCGGCAGGCAGGCCTGGCGCAATCGACCGTTTCCATTGTTCCATTGTTCTATTGTTCAATAGTTCAATTATTCAGCTGTTCTATTATTTCGCCATGGTTTGTGTCCTCACAAACCATTCTTTTCGGTCTGTGGGACACAGACCGAGGCGATTTGAGCAATCCACCGTTTCTATTGTTTAATTATTCTATTATTCAACTGTTCTATTATTCAAATGTTCAACAAAGAAATCCATGTAATCCACTAATCTATTAAATCCCTGCCTCGTCTGGCAGGCGGGTGTGATTCAGACGTTTTCATGGAAAAAGGAGACTTTTGCTTGTTTTAAGGACAGCGAGGCCTCTACCAGATAGTGTGGGTCTGGGTTTCAAATCCCTCAATAGCTAGACAATCAAAGTTGGCACGCATTGCAAACACACACCAGTGATTTTCCAGAACCTAGCACCCAGCAACCCGTCCAATTATTTAAAACTTCTAAAACCGTTGGATATACGCAATTCGATTGATAAATTGAAACTTGATCACATCAATTCAATATAATATCCAGTGTAAAAAAATAATCAAAATATGAAGGAAGATCGAGTAAGCCGTAGAAAATTTATTTCCAAAATTTCCGTTGGGACAGGAGGCATTTTATTAGCTGGCGCTGCTGAAACAGCCGCCGGATTATCAACATATTCTACTGATCCATTTCAGACAATTACTCTGGGAAAATCAGGGATAAAGACCTCAATGATCGGAATGGGAACAGGTGTCCATGGCGGCAACAGGGAATGTAATATGACCAGGGCAGGAAGGGAAAAAGGTATAGCTTTAATTCAACATGCCTATGATCGCGGTATCCGAATGTTTGACGGAGCAGATTTGTATGGAACTCATCCATTTATAGCAGAAGCGCTTAAATCCAAACCAAGAGAAGATTATATCCTTGTATCAAAAATATGGGTGAGACCCGGCGGCATTCCTGAACCTGAGCGTCCTGATGCTGATGTTGTTGTTGATCGATTCAGAAAAGAACTCAACACAGATCACATCGATATCATGCAAATTCACTGCATGGTTGACCAGAGTTGGACTGATCAACAGAAAAAGCAGATGGACATACTACAAAATCTGAAAGACAAAGGTATCATCAAATCTCATGGAGTTTCAATACATTCTCTTGATGCACTAAATGCCTGTATCACAAGTCCATGGGTCGATATTGTGCATACACGGGTTAATGCATTTGGAGCTGTAATGGACGACAAAGATCCTCAAAATGTCATCTCGGTAGTAAAGAAAATCCATGATGCAAAAAAAGGCGTCATTGCCATGAAACTTATTGGAGGTGGAAAATTCAATAATGATCCTGAAAAAATTGAACAGTCATTGAAATATGTGCTCGAATCCGGGGCAGTTGATTTGATGATTGTCGGATTTGAAGAAAAATGGCAAATTGATAACTATGCAGAAAGAGTTGAAAATGCACTAAAAACTATCAATAGATCTTAATAAAGATTTATGGGAGATTGATAGGAGATTGAAGGGTCATCCTCTCCTCCCTGGTTCGTGTCCTCAGGAACCTGAGAACATTGGCAGTTGGCAAACGGTCTGTGTGAGTATGAATACTCAACGGCCAAATTATATGAAATGGGAATAAATAGTTTTTCATTCATTAAAGATTTATAGTTCGTGCAGACACGAACCAAGGCGAGGAAATTTCTATTATTATAAAAAACCTATACCAATGAAATTCATTTATATTTTAATTACATCCATACTAACATTTTCATGCAACCAGGCTCAAAATACGGATATTGTACAAGAAGGAGCAGTTGTAGAAAAACTGGCCGGTGAT